>CALWIE010000019.1 GCA_944380625.1 uncultured Clostridia bacterium | reverse complement strand
CAGGCCAAGGAGGCCGCCGTGGAGGTGGAGATCGGCGGGAAGACGGTAAAGATCGGGGGCATCTCCAAGGGCAGCGGCATGATCCATCCCAACATGGCCACCATGCTGTGCTTTGTCACCACCGACTGCGCCATCAGCCCGGCCATGCTGCAAAAGGCCATCCACCAGGTGACGGACGCCACCTTCAACATGATCTCCATCGACGGGGACACCTCCACCAACGACACCTTCGCCATTTTGGCAAACGGGGCGGCGGGCAACCCGGAAATCACCCAGGAGGGCCCGGAGTACGACACCTTCGTAGAGGCCCTGGAGGCCGTGTGCCGCACCCTCTCCAAGAAGATGGCCGGGGACGGGGAAGGGGCCACAAAGCTCCTGATCTCCCAGGTGGACGGCGCCCCCGACGAGGGGACCGCCAAAACGGTGGCCAAAAGCGTCATCTGCTCCACCCTGTTCAAGGCGGCCATGTTTGGCGCCGACGCCAACTGGGGCCGGGTGCTGTGCGCCATCGGCTACTCCGGCGCGGCGGTGGACGTGGACAAGATCGATGTCAGCTTCCGCTCCGCCAAGGGCCAGGTGGACGTGTGCCAAAAGGGGGCGGGCATCCCCTTCTCCGAGGAGGAGGCCAGCCTGGTGCTGGGGGAGGGGGAGATTGAGATCCTCATCCACCTGCACATGGGGGACGCCAGCGCCGAGGCCTACGGCTGCGACTTGACCTACGACTACGTGAAAATCAACGGCGACTACCGCACCTGACCGGCGGGGAAAGGAGCCCTTTCCATGAAACAAAAGCTCGACTGGGGCCTGTGGGACATCGCCGCCCTGGTGCTGGCGGCCCTGCTCTACCTGTCTGTGGCGGCCTTCCTGGCGCTGGCGGCGGCTGGGGTGGGCCTGCTCATTGTCTACGCCCTGGAGATCGGCCTGGCGGCCGGGGTGCTGCTGCTCTTCGCCCTGGCCCTCTACCTGCCGGGGAAAAAGCGCATGGCAAAGCTGCCCCGCCGGGTGCTTTTGGGGGCGCTGCTCGCCGGGGGAGGGATGCTTCTGCTCTTCGCCCTGGCCATCGCCGCCCTGGTGATCTACACTGCCAGCTACACCGCCGGGCTGTAACCGGCCAAGGAGGGAGACGTCTATGGAAATTCCAAACAACGAGCGGGCAAAGGTCCTGGTCCAGGCCCTGCCCTACATCAAAAAATACGCGGGGAAAACCGTGGTGGTAAAGTACGGCGGCAACGCCATGATCGACGAGGGCCTGAAAAACGACGTGATGAGCGACATCGTGCTGATGCAGCTGGTGGGCATCAACGTGGTGCTGGTCCACGGGGGCGGCCCGGAGATCAACGCCATGCTCAAGAAGATCGGCAAAGAGGGGAAGTTCCTAAACGGCATGCGGGTCACCGACCAGGAGACCATGGACATTGTCCAGCAGGTTTTGGCGGGCAAAGTGAACAAGGACCTGGTCCAGCGCCTGGAGGACGCCGGAGGCAAGGCCGTGGGCCTGTGCGGCCTGGACGGCTCCCTCTTAAAGGCTGACCAGCTGGACACCCAGCTGGGCTTTGTGGGGGAGATCCGGGAGGTCCATGTGGAGATCCTCCAAAACGCCGCGGAAAATGGGTATGTGCCCATTGTGTCCACGGTGGCGGCGGGGTACCACGGCGAGGCGTTCAACATCAACGCGGACGTGGCCGCCGCCCGGATCGCCGCCGCCCTGGGGGCCATGAAACTGATCCTGATGACCGACGTCCGGGGCCTTCTCCGGGACAAGGACGACGAGAGCACCCTCATCCCCGTGGTAAACGTCAGCGACGTGAGCCGCCTGAAAAAGGAGGGCATCATCTCCGGGGGGATGATCCCTAAGATCGACTGCTGCGTGGACGCGGTGCGCCGGGGGGTGGGCCGGGCCCACATCATCGACGGGCGGATGCCCCACTCCATTTTGGTGGAGCTCTTCACCGACGAAGGCGTGGGCACCATGTTCTACTGAGCTCCCGCGGGCGCGGGGGCTGCGCCCCTGGCATGACGCGTAGTCGCTCACTTCGTTGCGCTCGCCTGTGTGACTGGATAGCTTTGCGGCGCGGTTTTTGCTTTTTCTGTAAAACGCTAGTTTCCTACCCGCCGTAAGTTTCCGTAGAACGACCCCGCCCTTGCCGTAGGCAAGAAGGCGGCTTGTCCTGCCCGGCCACGGGCCCGTAGGCAAGAGGGCGGCTTGTCCTGTGCGGTCACGCACCCGCAGGCAAGAGAGCGCCGGTTACGGCTATCTTCTTATTTTGGAGGGAATATTATGACATTCGAGCAAATCAAAGCCCAGGACCAAGCCTATGTCCTCCCCACCTATGGCCGGGTGGACGCGGCCCTGGTAAAGGGGAAGAACGCCCGGGCCTGGGACGGGGAGGGCAAGGAGTATATCGATTTCACCGCGGGCATCGGCGTAAACGCCCTGGGCTACTCCGACCCGGAATGGGCTGCCGCCGTGGCGGACCAGGCGGGGAAGATCCAGCACATGTGCAACTACTACTACTGCCCCGAGAACACCGCCCTGGCCCAGGAGCTCTCGGAGGCCTCGGGCATGGGGAAGGCCTTTTTCTGCAACTCCGGGGCCGAGGCCAACGAGTGCGCCGTGAAGATCGCCCGGAAATACGGGGAAAAGCGGGGGGCCTATAAGATCCTCACCTTGCAAAATTCTTTCCACGGCCGCACCCTCACCACCCTGGCCGCCACCGGCCAGGAGGGCTTCCACAGGGATTTCCTCCCCCTGACCAGCGGTTTCGTCTACGGGACGGCCGGGGACCTGGAGGGTATTGCGGTCCAGCTGGACGGCTCCGTCTGCGGCGTGATGCTGGAGATGGTCCAGGGGGAGGGCGGCGTCATCCCCATGGACGAAGCCTTTGTCCAGGGCCTGGCCGCCCTCTGCAAGGAGCGGGACGCGCTGCTCCTGGTGGACGAGGTGCAGACCGGCAGCGGCCGCACCGGCAGCTTTTTCGCCTACCAGGGCTATGGGATCGCCCCCGATGTGGTCACCTGCGCCAAGGGGATTGCCGGGGGGCTCCCCATGGGGGCCTGCCTGGTGAGCAAAGGGCTGGGGGATATTCTGCAGCCCGGCCAGAACGGCTCCACCTTCGGAGGAAACCCGGTGGCCAGCGCCGCCGCCCGGGTGGTGGTGCGCCGGGTGTCCGACCCCGCCTTCCTCCGGCAGGTGGAGGAAAAAGGCGCCTACCTCCGGGAAAAGCTGGAGGCCCTGCCCCAAGTGGAGTATGTCCGGGGCCGTGGGCTGATGCTGGGCGCAAAGCTCAAGGAAAAAGACGCCCACGACGTGCTGGTCCAGTGTGCCAAAGAGGGGCTTTTGATCCTCACCGCCAAGGACCTGGTGCGGTTTTTGCCCCCCCTGACCATCACGAAAGAGGACATGGACCAAGGCCTTGAAATCTTCCAGAAGGTCCTTAATGCCTAATCCCAGCACAGGAAAGGATGTACCCTATGAAACATTTGCTCAAGCTCTTAGACCTGACCGGCCAGGAGATCCTGGACATTTTAAACCTGGCCGACCAGCTGAAATACGAGACGAAACACGGCATCGAGCACCCCTACCTCCAGGGCAAGTGCCTGGGGATGATCTTCGAGAAGTCCTCCACCCGCACCCGGGTCAGCTTTGAGGTGGGCATCAACCAGCTGGGGGGCTACGCCGTGGTGCTGGGGGCCGAGGGTTCCCAGATCGGCCGGGGGGAGCCTGTCCAGGACACCGCCCGGGTGCTCTCCCGGTATGTGGACGGCATCATGATCCGCACCTTTGGCCAGGATGAGGTGGAAGCCCTGGCCCAGTACGGCAGCGTGCCGGTCATCAACGGCCTGACGGACTTCTGCCACCCCTGCCAGGTGCTGGCGGATTTGATGACCATCCGGGAGTACAAGGGCTCCCTGGAGGGGCTCAAGCTCTGCTTCATCGGCGACGGCAACAACATGATGAACTCCCTGATCGTGGGAGGCCTGAAGGTGGGCATGAGCGTGTCTGTGGCCTGCCCCCAGGGCTACCGCCCGCCCCAGGAGATCTTGGAATTCGCCGCCGGGTACGGGGACAGGTTTGAGCTGACCGGCTCCCCCCTCCAGGCCGCCAAGGACGCGGACGTGGTGGTCACCGACGTGTGGACCTCCATGGGCCAGGAGGAGGAGCGCAAGGCCCGGGAGACGGCCTTTGCCGGCTACTGCGTGGACGAAAAGCTCATGGCCCAGGCCAAGCCCGACGCCATGGTCCAGCACTGCCTGCCCGCCCACCGGGGGGAGGAGATCACCGAGGCGGTGTTCGAGGCCAACGCAAAGTACATTTTCGAGGAGGCGGAGAACCGCCTTCACGCCCAGAAGGCCGTGCTGGTAAAGACCATGGCCGCCAAAACCGAGCCCCAGGCCTAACGGGGGCTTGAAAAAAGAGCCCTGGGGGAGCGCCCCGGGGCTCTTGGCCCTTTTGGGGAAAAATATTCCCTTTTGTTTTTTTCGCCCCTGTGGTATCATAGTGCCAGAGATTTTTACAGGGGACGGCAGGGGGAGGCTTTCTTTTATGAAATTTTACGTGACCCGCCACGGGCAGACCGCCTGGAACCGGGAGAACATCGTCTGCGGCAGCACGGACATCCCCCTGGATGAGACCGGGGAAGCCCAGGCCCGCCGCACCGGGGAGCTGCTTCGGGACACCCCCCTGGACCGGGTGATCTGCTCCCCGCTGCTGCGGGCCCGGCAGACGGCCCGGCTCATTTGCCAGGGGCGGGACCTGCCCCGGGAGATTGATCCCCGCCTTCGGGAGCAGGACTACGGGGTGTACGAGGGGGCTTCCCGGTTTGACGAGGGCTTTCTTCAGAACAAGCGGAGCTTTGCCACCCGCTACCCCGGCGGGGAGTCCCACATGTCCACCGCCTGCCGGGTGTACGGCTTTTTGGAGGACGCCGCCCGGAAATATCCCGGGGAGAGCGTGCTGGTGGTGTGCCACGGGGGGATCTGCCGGATCATTGAAAGCTATTTTCACGACATGACCAACGAGGAGTTTTTCCTCTTCAGCATGGGCAACTGCGAGGTCCGGGAGTACGAGCTGGGCCTGCCCCAGGGAAAGGGGGGAGAGGCATGGTGACATTTTACGGTTCCCACATCTGTTCCGGCTGCCGGGAGGCCAAGGAGCTCTTTGGGGAAAAGGGCTTTGAGGGCTTCCAGTTTGTGGAGATCACCGAGTCCACAGACAACCTGCGGGCTTTTTTAAAGCTCAGGGACACCCGGGAGGAGCTGCGGGAGGCCAAAGAGGCGGGGCGCATCGGGATCCCCTGCTTTGTGCGGGAAGACGGCTCCATCACCCTGGAGCCGGACGATGTGCTCAAAGAAGCGGGCATCTCCCGTTAAAATTTCGGCAAAGCTCTTGAATAAAAGGCGTTTTCCGATTATAATGGACGCAGATTGGTATTTCGGGCGGCGCTCTGCCGGGCCCGGAAGAAATATGAAACCGAAAGGAGTACCAATATGAACTATTCCCATGAAGTGGAAAATATGTGCACGGTGAAGAAGGGCCCCCATCACGGCCCAGCTCCCATCCCGGAGGAAGGCAAGTGGGTCAAGTCCTACCAGATCTCCGACATCTCCGGCCTGTCCCACGGTGTGGGCTGGTGCGCTCCCCAGCAGGGCGCCTGCAAGCTGACCCTGAACGTGAAGGAGGGCATTGTGCAGGAGGCTCTGGTGGAGACCCTGGGCTGCTCCGGCATGACCCACTCCGCCGCTATGGCCGCTGAGATCCTCCCCGGCAAGACCCTGCTGGAGTGCCTGAACACCGACCTGGTGTGCGACGCCATCAACGTGGCCATGCGGGAGATCTTCAAGCAGCTGGCCTACGGCCGCAGCCAGACCGCCTTCTCCGAGGACGGCCTGCCCATCGGCGCCAGCCTGGAAGACTTGGGCAAGGGCCTGCGCAGCCAGGTGGGCACCATGTTCTCCACCGGCCTCAAGGGCGTCCGCTACATGGAGATGGCGGAAGGCTACGTCATCAAGATGGCTCTCGACGAAGAGGGCGAGGTCATTGGCTACCAGTTTGTCAAGGTGGGCAAGATGCTGGAGGACATTCGTCACGGCGTTTCTCCTGATGAGGCCTATAAGAACAACATTGGCCAGTATGGCCGGTTCGACGGCGCTGCCAAGTACATCGACCCCAGAGAAGAATAATTCCCCGCGCGGATGAACCAAGGAGGACTAGCAAATGGCTAATGACGTCATGTTTGAAGGCAAAGAGAGAAGAATGCCGAAAATTGAGAAGTGTCTTGCCGAGTACGGCATCGCCAGCCTGGAAGAGGCCCGGGAGCTGTGCAAGAGCAAGGGCTTCGATCCCTACGAGATCGTCAAGGGCGTGCAGCCCATCGCTTTTGAGAACGCCGGCTGGGCTTATACCCTGGGCTGCGCTGTGGCTATCAAAAAGGGCGTAAAGACTG
>CALWIE010000018.1 GCA_944380625.1 uncultured Clostridia bacterium | reverse complement strand
GGGTGGGCGTCGTTATAGGCCTGGATGTCGTCGGACACGTCCAGGTAGAACAGGTCCACGCTGGGGACCTGGTACATCACCAGGGTGTTGTGGCTGTCGTTTAGGCGCAGGGCCATCTCACCGGTGCCCAGGTTCAGGGAGTACTCCGCCACCTGCTGGCTCTCGAAGAAGTTCAGGATATCGGAGTACTTGTAGCTGTCCTGCTGGGGCCGCCTGTTGCTGAACAGGAAGACGATGACCAGCAGCACCACCACAGGGATGCCGATGTACAAAAGCAGGTTGCGCAGCTTTCTGCGATTTCCGTCCAAATGTGCTTCCTCCTACTCGGTTGTGTAAATTCTCTCTCCCGGCCCCGCCGTTTATTCGTAGACCTCGGGTCTTAAAATGCCCACGAAGGGCAGGTTCCGGTATTTCTCGTCGTAGTCAAGGCCGTAGCCCACAATAAAGGCGTCGGGGATCTGGGAGCCCACGTAGGTGGGGGTCACCTCCACCTCCCGGCGCTCGGGCTTGTCGAACAAGGTGCAGATCCGGATGCTCCTGGGCCCCCGGGACTGGAGCAGGTCCATCAGGTAGCTCAGGGTCTTGCCGCTGTCCAGAATGTCCTCCACCAGCACGATGTCGTAGCCCTCCAGGGGGATGTCCAGATCCTTGACGATCTTCACCACGCCGCTGGTCTTGGTGCCAGAGCCGTAGCTGGAGGTGGCCATAAAGTCGATGCGGGCGGGGATGGTGATGGCCCGCATCAAGTCGGCCATAAACACCACAGAGCCCTTTAAGACGCTGACTAACAGCAGGTTCTTGTCCCGGTAGTCCCGGGTGATCTCCTGTCCCACGCGCTCCACCATCACGGCGATCTGCCGCTCGGTAAACAGCACCCGGTCGATGTCCTGCAGCATTACACGGTCTTCCGTCATACTCTCACCCATTCTCAAAATTCCCGTCCCCCTCCCGCACTTTGGGCAGGAGGAAGGACTCTGTTTCCCTGGGGGCGAACTCCCTGCTGGCTCCCAGCCCCTGGCACCAGGCGATGCGCCCGTCCAGGGTGAGGACCACCGCCCGGTCCCGGCAGGGGGCTGGGACGCGGGCCTGCTGAAACAGGTGTTTCAGGCTCCGCTCCTCTCTCTGCCCCACAGGGCAGAACCGATCCCCCGGCTGCCGGGTCCTGGCCGCAAGGACGCTCCCCGACCTCAAACGTCCTGTAATTATAGCACAGTCCAGCGCGTTTTTAAAGAACGAATTGTGAATTTTTGGGGCCTCCTCCCCACTTTTCCCCGTTTTTTTCACTAAAACGAGGACCTGTCCCCCGGGCAGGGCCGTCTCCCCCAGAGAGACTTCCACCGAGAAGGGTCTTGCAGGAGCGGGCTTCCAGGCGTAAAACACCCCCTGGCGGCACTGGGCGGCCACCCCGCCCGGCAGGGAGAGGGCGCCCCCGGACACAAGGAGCTGCCAGCAGCTCTCCAGGTGGCGGCGCTCCAAATCCCGGCAGCCCGCCTCCCGGAGATAGGCCCCCAGGGCCCGCAGGCCCAAGCTCTCCCCGGCGTCCAAAAGGAGCGATCCCTCCAGGCCCCAGGGGAGGCGGGCCCTCTCCAGCAGCTGCCGGCTCAGCTCTTCCAGGCAGTCCCTGTCCCGGGAGAGGAGCTCCGCCGCCCGGAGGACGCTTTCCACGAACCGGGGGTTGAGCCCCTCCAGCACGGGAAACACCTGCCTTCGCAGGAGGTTCCTGGAGAAATCCCCGGTGAGGTTGGTGCTGTCGGTCACAAAAGGCAGGTTCCTCTCCCGGCAGTAGGCCTCGATCTCCTCCCGCCGGACGGACAGGAAGGGCCGCAGCACCTTCCCCCGCCTGGGAGGGATGCCGCACAGCCCGGAAAGCCCTGTTCCCCGGGCCAGGTGGAGCAGCACGGTCTCGGCGTTGTCCTGGGCGTTGTGGGCGGTGAGGACCCTGTCCCCCTCCCCCTTTGCCAGGCTGTGGAAGAAGGCGTACCGCACCTGGCGGCCGCACTCCTCCAGGCCCAGGCCCTTTTCCCGGGCCAGGGCCCCCACGTCCTCCCGGAGCAGGGCGAAGCGCACCCCCAGCTTTTGGGCGAAGGCCTGGGCCGCCGCCTGGTCCCGTTCCGCCTCCTCCCCTCGGAGCAGGTGGTTCACATGGGCCAGCACCAGCCTCTCCCGGGGGAGCTTCCCCGAGAGCCAGTGGGCCAGGGCCATGGAGTCCGCCCCGCCGGAAAAACCCACCACCGCCAGGCCTTCCGGGGGCAGCCCGGACAGGTCGGCGGCGGCAAAATACTCACTCACCGCGAATCACCTCGCGGGAAGTAAAGCGCATGTATTCACCCTGCCAGTGCACAGGGATGTCCCGGGTCTCGCCGTGGCGGTTCTTGGCCACGATGATGAGCCCGGCGTTCTGGTCCATGTCCTCAGACATCTCCCCGCCCTCGCTGATGGCGTTGTAGGCCTCCCGGTGGAGGAACATGACAATGTCGGCGTCCTGTTCGATAGAGCCGGAGTCCCGCAGCTCGGAAAGGCCGGGGCGGTGGTCCTTGGTGCGCTCGGTGGGGCGGCGCAGCTGGGACAGGGCCACCACGGGGACGTTCAGCTCTTTGGCCATGATCTTCAGGCTCCGGGTGATCTCCGCCACCTCGTTGACGCGGTTGTCCGACCGCTTGGGGCTGGTCATCAGCTGGAGGTAGTCCACCATCACCAGGTCCACGTCCTTCAGCCGCAGAAGCTTGGCCTTCATCTTCTGGGCGGTGATGTCCGGGCTGTCGTCCAGGTAGAGGGGGGCCTTGCCCAAAATGTCGCTGGCCTCCACCAGCCGGGTCCACTCGTCGTTGGTCAGATCCCCCGAGCGCAGCTTGGTGCCCTCCACCAGCGCCTCCGAGGCCAAAAGCCGGGAGGCCAGCTGCTCTTTGCCCATTTCCAGGGAGAAGAAGGCCACCTTCCTGCCCTTGGTCACCGCCACGTGCCGGGCGATGTTCAGCGCCAGGCTGGTCTTGCCCACGCCGGGCCGGGCCGCCACGATGATCAGGTCCGAGCGGTTCAGGCCGGTGATGGTGCTGTCCAGCTCCCGGATGCCCGTGGGCAGGCCCTGGTACTGGTCCTTGTCGGGGCTGTTGAGCCGGTCCAGCCGGTCGAAGGTCTCCAGCAGCACCTCGCTGAGCTTCTGCAGGCCCCGCACGGTCTTGCCCTGGCGGATGCGGTAGATCTTCTCCTCGGCGGCGTCCAGCAGCAGCGAGGGCTCCTCCGAGCCTTCGCTTGCCTCGTCTAAAATGGACCGGGCCGCCTGCATCAGGGTGCGCAGGTCGTACTTGTCCCGGACAATCTGGGCGTAGACCTCCACGTTGTCGATGGAGGGCACCAGCTGGGCCAGCTGGGTCAGGTACACCTTCCCCGTGTCCTGGTCGAAGTCCCGGTTCTCCTTGAGCTTCTCCAGCACGGTGACAAAGTCCACCGGCTCCCCCAGGACGAACATCTCCCGCATGGCGCCGTAGATCAGCTGGTTGTTCACCCCGTAGAAGTACTCCTCCCGGGGCAGCAGGTCCATGACCACGTTCAGGCAGGAGGGCTCCAGCAAAATGGCGCCCAGGACGGACTGCTCCGCCTCCAGGCTGAAGGGCACCGCCCGCCCGGGCTGGGCGGAGGTGTGCAGGGCGCTGTCTCCATAGTCCATAGCTGTGCCTCCTTCCGGTGTTTTTTCTTACTCGTGGACCACCACGTTCACCGTGGTGGAAATGCCGCCGTAGAACTTCACTTCCGCCTGGTAGGTGCCAAAGGCCTTGATGTCCAGGTCCAGCACCACCTTGCGCTTGTCCACCTCTACGCCGTACTGCTTCTTAATCTCCTCGGCGATCTCCTTGGCGGTGACAGAGCCGAAGATCTTCCCGCCCTGGCCGGCCTTGGCGGCGATCTTCACCGTCTTCCCAGAGAGGGCTTCGGCGCTGGCCTTGGCCTGCTCGGTCTCCGTCTTGATCTTAAAGGCCTTGGCGGCCTCGGCGTTTTTCAGCTCGTTCATGGCCTGGGCGTTGGCCTCTTTGGCCAGCTTTCTGGGCAGCAGGAAGTTCCTGGCGTAGCCGTCGGAGACATTTACCAGCTCTCCCTTTTTCCCAATGGACTTCACGTCTTGCAGCAGAACTACTTTCATGGCTGTATCCTCTTCTTTCTCCGGCGGCAGTTACGATTCCTCGTTCTCCGCCAGTTTGGTATCCAGGGCGTGGAGCAGGGCCCGGCGGGCCTCGCCGATGGTGGTGTTCTTCAGCTGGGCGCCGGCCATGGTGAAGTGGCCCCCGCCCCCAAACTCCTCCAGGATCAGCTGGACGTTGATGTCCCCCAGGCTCCTGGCGGAGATGCTCACGTCATTGCCCACCCGGTAGAGCACGAAGGAGGCGTTGACCCCCATGATGGACAGCAGCTCGTCGGCGGCCTGGGCCGCGGCGATGCGCAGGTCTTCCATCTCCCAGCTGGAGCTGGCGATGGCGCAGCCCTTGTAGATTTCCGCCCCGCTGACCAGCTGGGCCTTCTGCTTGTAGGTGTCCAGGGAGTCGGAGAAGAGCTTTTTCACCGCCACCGTGTCCGCCCCCCGCCGCCGCAGGTAGGCGGAGGCCTCGAAGGTGCGCGCGCCGGTTTTGAGCACAAAGTTCTTGGTGTCCAGCATGATGCCGGCCAGCAGGGCCTGGGCGTCGGCCCCGTCGATGGAGGAGGCCTTGATGTACTGGGCCAGCTCCGTCACCATTTCCGAGGCGGAGCTGGCGTAGGGCTCGTGGTAGAAGATCAGGGCGTTTTTGATGTGGGCCACCACCATCCGGTGATGGTCGATGACCACCACCCGGGGCACCCGCTCCAAAAGGTCCCGGCTCTCCACAAAGTTTACAGAGTGGGTGTCCACCACGATGAGCAGCGAGCGGTCTGTGGCGCTTTGGAGGGCCTCCAGGGGGGAGATGAAGATCTCCTCCCCGGGGTAGGCGTCCTCGGTCATCTTCACCAGGGGCCCGGCCAGGGTCTGGCCCCGGTTGATGACCACGTGGGCCTGTTTTTCCAGGCCCTTGTGGATGGCCGCCCACATGCCCACGGCGCTGCCCACGCTGTCCAGGTCGGAGTTTTTATGCCCCATGATGAAGACCTGGTCGCTGGCCTGCACGTGGTCGGTGAGGGTGGCGGCGATCACCCGGGTGCGCACCTTGTCCCGCTTTTCCACCCCTTTGGAGAGGCCGCCGAAGAACTCGTAGCTGTCCCCCTTCTGCTTGACGGCCACCTGGTCGCCGCCCCGGCCCAGGGCCATGTCCAGGGCCTGGCGGGCCCAGCGCTCGCTCTCGGCGATGTCCTTGGCGCCCCGGCCCACGCCGATGGAGATGGTGGCGCTCATGTTGGTGCGGGCGCTGTGGACCTCGCGCACGTCGTCCAAAATGTGGAAGCGCCGCTGCTTGGCCTGCTCCAGGTGGGCCTCGTCGGTGACCAGCAGGTAGCGGGCGTTGTCCAGCCGCCGCAGAAAACCGCCCATCTCCTGGACGGCCCAATTGCGCAGCCGGGCGTCCACCTCTGCGGTCACCCGGGACTCGTCGCCGCCAAGGCTGTCCCGGGCCATCTCCTCCCGCTTGTCAAAGACGGCCAGGCACACCACCGGTCGCTTTTCCCGGTACTCCTTGTCCACCGCCTTAAAGTAGGTGTCGTCCACAAAGTAGAGGATATAGCCCTCCTGGGCCCGGGCGCCGTACACGGTGAACTCCCGGCCGTTGTGGGAGACAGAGGCGCCGTGCTCGCTCATCACCTGGCGGAAGGTCTTGGGGTAGATGTACTTGAGCACGTTTTCCCCCAGAAACTCCCTGCCGCCGCACAGGTCCCCCGCGAAGGCCTCGTTGGCCCACACGATGTCCCCGGCGGGGGCCACCACCGCCACCGGCAGGGCAAAGGCCTGAAAGGCCTCTATGTCCTCTGCGGAGAGGACCTTCCGGGCGCTGCCCACCGTGGTGGAGATGTTGCGCCGGTACAGGATGTCGGACGCCAGCACCGCCAGCACGGCGATGCCCGCGGCGGTCACCTCCACCGCAAACAGGATCCTGTTGTAGCGGTAGCTTGCCAGCCCCATAAGTACCATGGCCCCCGCCATCAAGTAGAACAGCGGGGAGACCACCCAGACCTTTTTCCGCCTCACCTTGGCATTCCTCCCTCGTCCTCGCCTCTAGGGGCGCCTGCTTACACCTCCATGATAATGGGCAAAATCATGGGGCTGCGGCGGGTCTTCTGGTACAAAAAGCGGGAGAGCTCGTCCTTGATGCTCTGCTTCATGCCGCTCCAGTCCCGCACCCGCTGCCGGGCGCACTCCTCCAGAGTATTATACACCAGATCCCGGGCTTCGTCCATAAGGGCTTCGGACTCCCGCACATACACAAACCCCCGGGAGACAATGTCCGGCCCAGAGACCACTTTGCCGCTCTTCTGGTCGATGGAGCACACCGCCACGATCAGCCCGTCCTGGGACAGGTGCTTGCGGTCCCGCAGCACAATGCTGCCCACGTCGCCCACGCCCAGGCCGTCCACCATCACGTCCCCGGCGGGCACGTCGCCCAGCCGCTTCATGTGGTCCTCGTGGAGCTCCAGGGCGCTGCCGTTTTCCCCGATGAAGATATTCTCCCGGGGCATGCCCAGGGCCATGGAGAGGCCCGCGTGCTTTCTCAGGTGCTTTTGCTCCCCGTGGACGGGGATGAAGTATTTGGGCCGGGTCAGGGCCTGCATCAGCTTGAGCTCCTCCTGGCAGGCGTGGCCGGACACGTGGACCTCGTACGTGCTCTCGTAGATGACGGTGCAGTCCTGCTTTAGAAGCTCGTCCACCACGGCGCCCACGGTCTTCTCGTTGCCGGGGATGGGCCGGGCGGAGATGATGATGAAGTCGTTGGGGTTGATGGCCACCTGCCGGTGGTCGGAGAAGGCCATGCGGGTCAGGGCGGACATGGGCTCCCCCTGGCTGCCGGTGGTGATGAGCACCAGCTGGCCGGGCTCGTAGCGGTTGATGAGGTTCAGGTCCACCAGCACCCCGTCAGGCACGTCCAGATAGCCCAGCTCCGTGGCGATGCCCATGACGTTTACCATGCTCCTGCCGGAGAGGGCCACCTTGCGGCCGTATTTTACGGCGCAGTTGATGATCATCTGCACCCGGCTGATGGAAGAGGCGAAGGTGGCCACGATGATCCGCTTCCCCTCGGCCCGCAGGAAGAGGGAGTCCAGGGAGTTGTTCACCGTCTGCTCGGTCTGGGTGTAGCCCGGGCGCTCCGCGTTGGTGGAGTCCGCCAGCAGGGCCAGCACCCCCTCCTTGCCCAGCTCGGAGAACCGGGCCAGGTCGATCATGCTGCCCTCGGCGGGGGTCATGTCGATTTTGAAGTCGCCGGTGTGCACCACGGTCCCCGCCGGGGTGTGCAGGGCCAGGGCCACCGCGTCGGCGATGGAGTGGTTCACGTGGATCAGCTCCACGTCGAAGCAGCCCAGCTGGATGTGGGAGCCCGCCGGGGTCACATGGAGCTTGGCGGAGCTGTTCAGGTTGTGCTCCTTGAGCTTGCCCTCGATCAGGCCGATGGTCAAAGCCGTGCCGTACACAGGCACGTTGAGCTTTTTGAGCAGGTAGGGCACCGCCCCGATGTGGTCCTCGTGGCCGTGGGTGATCACCACGCCCCGGATCTTCTCCCAGTTCTTCTCCACAAAGGCGAAGTCGGGGATGACGCTGTCCACCCCGGGCATGTCCTCATCGGGGAAGGAGAGGCCGCAGTCCACAATGACCATGTCGTTTTGGCACTCGTACACGGTAAAGTTCTTGCCGATCTCGTTGAGCCCGCCCAAAAAGTAGACCCGCACCGGGGGCTTTTGGGACTTTTTGGGCCGTCCCCGGCCCCGGCGGGAGCGCTTTTCCAGGGCGGCCTGCTGCTCTTTCAGGGCCTGGACCTGGGCGGCTGTCTGGCTCAGGGCCGGCTTTTGGGCCTTGCGCCCGCCCCGGGAGGCGGGCCTCTGGGAGGCGTCCGCCTTCTTTTTCCGCTGGGTGGTCTTGGCGGCGGCCCGAGAGGGGGCCTTTTTGGCCTCCTGCTTGCCCCGGGCGGAGGCTCCTCCCTTTTTGGGGCCCGCGATTTTGCCCACCTTGGGCGCGTCCTTGGCGCCGCTGAGGGCCTGGTCCTGGGGGGCGTTTTCCCCCGCCGGCAGCCTGCGCCGGCTGTTCTTTTTCTCTTTCTCTGCCACAGATGTTCCTCCTTAAACACCAAATAAAAAACTTGTACTGGACATCTCTCTTTTGCATCCGTGAAAGAGGCCGTTTTGCCGGGGACTTCCCCCAAAGGCGGGAAAAGCGTTCAGCAACACAAGCGCCGGACAGTTTTTCCCGGCGCTATTCCACATGGTCTCTGGGTATCCCAGCTGTTTCGGGCCGCGGAAGCGTCTCCCGCTCTGGGGGCGCAAGGCCCCGTTTCCCGTGTTTTTTCACGGCCCCTTTTTCCGCTCTATCAAAAATCACGGGGGTTTAGAACCTGCCCGTGCCGATGCCGCACTTCTGGCCCCGCCGCGCCCGGCCTGGCCGGCCTGGGGCGCCGCGCGGGGAGCCCCCGCGCCTGTTGGGGTCTTTTTCTGCCCCTATTGTAACGTTTCCCCGGGAAACTGTCAAGCCACCCCGGGAAAGGGGAGGCCCCTTCCTTTTTAAAGCTTGCCGGAATTTTGCCCCTTTATGCGGCCCCCGGGGGGAGGGGGGAGAGGAAAATTTGCTCCCTTTTGCCTTTGGGTATTGAAAAGTATACTAAAATGATGTATATTTAACGGGACACGATATATACTGCCGGAGAGGGGCCTTGTCCCTCGCCCGGTTTTGGGGCGGAGGCCCCGTCCCCCCGCGGGGGGAGAAAGGAGTATGCGCGCTTATGAGCAGAAAAGTTTACGCAGACAACGCCGCCACCACCGCCGTCTCGCCGGAGGTGCTGGAGGCGATGCTCCCCTTCTACAAAGAGGTATACGGAAACCCCTCCAGCCTGTACGCCCTGGGCCAGGAGGCCAAGGCTCCCCTGGAGGAGGCCCGGGAGACCGTGGCCCGGTGCCTGGGGGCCCAGGCACGGGAGATCTACTTCACCAGCTGCGGCACCGAGAGCGACAACTGGGCCATCAAGGGGGCGGCCCGCGCCATGGGGAAAAAGGGGAAGACCCACATCGTCACCTCGGCCTTTGAGCACCACGCGGTGCTGCACACCTGCCAGGCCCTGGAGAAGGAGGGCTTTACCGTCACCTACCTGCCCGTCCACGAGGACGGCCTTGTCCGGCCGGAGGAGCTGGAGGCCGCCATCACCGAAGAGACGGGCCTTGTCACCATCATGTACGCCAACAACGAGATCGGCACCCTCCAGCCCATCCCGGAGCTGGGGGCTGTCTGCAAAAAGCACGGGGTGCTGTTCCACACCGACGCCGTCCAGGCCGTGGGCCAGGTGCCCATCGACGTAAAAGAGCAGAACATCGACATGCTCTCCCTTTCCGGCCACAAGCTCCACGCCCCCAAGGGAGTGGGGGCCCTGTACATCCGCGGCGGGGTGGTCCTTCCGAACTTTATGGACGGCGGCGCCCAGGAGCGGGGGCGCCGGGGCGGCACGGAGAACGTGGCTGCCATCGTGGGCCTTGCCAAGGCCATGGAGATGGCCTGCGCCACCCTGGAGGAGCGCTCCCAGCGCCTGACCGCCATGCGGGACAAGCTCATCGACGGGCTTTTGAAGATCGACCGCTGCCGCTTAAACGGCGACCGGACCCGCCGCCTCCCCGGCAACGTGAGCCTGTGCTTTCAAGGGGTGGAGGGGGAGAGCCTCCTTTTGATGCTGGACCTGAAGGGCATCAGCGCCTCCTCTGGCTCCGCCTGCACCAGCGGCTCCCTGGACCCCAGCCACGTGCTGCTGGCCATCGGCCTGCCCCACGAGGTGGCCCACGGCTCTTTGCGGCTCTCCTTTGGGGACTACAACACCATGGAGGACGTGGACTACATCCTGGAGACCGTGCCCCCCATCATCGAGAGGCTGCGGGCCATGTCCCCCCTGTGGGACGCCATCCAGGCGGGCCGGGTCAACTACGACCAGTACTTCTAAAGTAATAAAGTTAAAGAAAAGCGGAAAGGCGTCAAAAAACAGCCGGCCCCGCCAGGGCCCGGCGTGGAATGAAAAACGGGAAAGGATGGAATTACTACTATGGCATACAGCGCAAAGGTCATGGACCATTTCGCGAACCCCCGCAACGTGGGGGAGATGAAGGACTACAGCGGCGTCGGCGAGGTGGGCAACCCCAAGTGCGGCGACATCATGCGGATGTACATCAAGGTGGAGGGGAACGTCATCACCGACGTGTCCTTTATGACCTTCGGCTGCGGGGCGGCCATCGCCACCAGCAGCATGGCCACGGAGCTGATTAAGGGCAAAACCATCGACGAGGCCTTAAAGCTCACCAACAAGGCGGTGATGGAGGCCCTGGACGGCCTGCCGCCGGTGAAGATCCACTGCTCCGTCCTGGCGGAGCAGGCCATCAAGGCCGCCGTGGCGGACTACTACAAGCGCCAGGGCATCGATCCCACCCCCATTGTAGGGGAGCTTGCCGAGTGCGAAGAATGCGCCTGCGACATCTAAAAAATGGGAAACATGGGCTGCCGCCATTTACGCGGCGGCCCTTTTCCACGTTTTCTCAAAAAAATGTGGAAAAATCCCTTTGTCACCCTGGGTAACCTATTGCTTGTGACCTAAGGTCATGGGGTATGCTCAGGGCAAGGAGGTGAGTTCTATGTCGCTTTACACCACCGGGGAAATGGCAAAACTGGCAGGGGTCTCTGTGCGGACGGTCCAGTTTTACGACGGCAAAGGCCTCTTGCCCCCCTCTCAGCTCAGCGAGGGTGGAAGACGGCTCTACTCCCAGGAAGACCTGGGCAAGCTGCAAAGGATCTGCTTGTGGAAAGCCATGGGTTTGTCTTTGGACTCCATCAAGGGAATTCTGGAAAGCGAGAACGCCGACAAAGTGCTTGGTCTTCTGCTGGAACAGCAGGCCAAGGCCCTGGAACAGGAGATCCGGGACCGGCAGCATCAGCTGAAATCCATCCAGGCCCTGGAAGAAAATCTCAAAAGCCCCGAAAAGATCCCGGTCAATTCCGTTTCCGACATGGAACAGCTTATGAAAAACAAGCACAAACTGCGAAAAGTCCACGGAGTCATGATCGCTTGGGGTATTTTGGCAGACCTGATCCAGGCCGCCGGGCTGGTGCTTTGGATTGTCAAGGGAATTTGGCAGCCCTTTGTGGGATGCCTTGCCTTGGCCGCTCTCATCAGCACACTCCTCACCCGGTATTACTATCGGAACACGGAATACCTCTGCCCTGTCTGCGGGACCCGGTTCCGACCGAGGTTAAGGGAATTTCTCTTTTCCAAACACACTCCCAAGACTCGAAAGCTCACCTGCTCCCACTGCGGGAAAAAAGATTACTGCGTGGAGGTGGCAGCGCCCTGAGGGGCTTCCTTGAAATACGCCTGTGGAAATTTCTCCGGAAGGAAGAGAACAATGCACTTGTTCCCTTCCTTCTTTCTGTGTTACAATGTCTTTAGAAATCCCCTTTGGGGAAAATCATCCGGAGAGGAGCAATTCATATGATTCCTAAGATCTTGCTGCAAAAGGCGGAAGAATTGGAACAGAAAACCGCCCGGAAATACCCGGACTTGGCCCCTCTTGCCAAGCAGTGCTTTTTAAACACCATCGAGACCACCGTGACCCAGCTGGCCGACGGCAGCTACTTTGTCATCACCGGAGACATCCCCGCCATGTGGCTGCGGGACAGCGCCGCCCAGCTCAAGCCCTACATCAAGTACGCCGCCCAGGACGAGGACCTGAAGGCCATCCTCCGCAGCGTCATCCAGAAGCACGCCTTCTACGTGAACCTGGACCCCTACACCAACGCCTTTAACAGCGAGGTAAAGGGCAAGGGTTACAGCGAGGAGGACCACAGCAGCTTTACCAGCGGCTGGATCTGGGAGCGCAAGTATGAGGTGGATTCCCTGTGCGCCTCCCTGTACCTGTCCCACGAGTACTACCAGGTCACCGGGGACAAGTCCATCTTCACCGAGGAGTTCCGCCTGATGATCCAGACCATCGTGGACACCTTCACCACCGAGCAGCGCCACGAGAACTCCCCCTACTGGTTTGTCCGGGACCACGCCTGGGCCCCCAGCGACACCCTGCCCATGCACGGCAAGGGCCGGCCCGTCAACTACACGGGCATGACCTGGTCCGGTTTCCGCCCCTCGGACGACTCCTGCAAGTTTGGGTATCTGATCCCCGCCAACATGATGGCCGTCGTGGCCCTGGGCTACGCCGTGGAGCTGCTCCAGGCCGGCTATGAGGACAAGGCCCTGGAAGAGCGCTGCCAGAACCTCCAGGAGGAGATCCGGGACGGCATCGAGGCCTACGGCGTCTACGACCACCCCAAGTACGGGAAGATCTACGCCTACGAGACCGACGGCTTTGGCAACTACAACCTGATGGACGACGCCAACTCCCCCAGCCTGCTGGCCATCCCCTATTTGGGCTACAAGCCTGCCGACGACCCCATCTACCAGAACACCCGGCGGTTCATCCTCTCGGAGGACAACCCCTACTACTTCGAGGGCAAGGTGGCCCGCGGCATCGGCAGCCCCCACACCCCTCACCGCTACATCTGGCACATCGGCCTGACCATGCAGATCCTCACCAGCATCGACCCCGCCGAGAAAAAAGAGTGCCTGGAGATGATCGCCCGCACCCACGCCGGCACCAACTTCATGCACGAGGGCTTCGACGTGGACGACCCCGCTCAGTTCACCCGTCCCTGGTTCGCCTGGGCCAACACCCTGTTCGCCCAGATGCTGGAGGGCGAGGTAAACCATGGCGCCTGACCCTCTGACCCCCCGGCAGCGCATGGAGAGCGGCCTGCTCTACAGCGCTGTGGACCCGGGGCTCCAGGCCCAGCAGCGGGCTGTAAACGAGCTGGTGTACGACTACAACGCCACCCGTCCCTCCGAGGGGAAGCGGCGGGAGGAGCTGCTCCGGGCGATCTTCGCCCACGTGGGGGAGGGCTGCTACATCGAGCCGCCCCTGCGGGCCAACTGGGGCAGCCACACCCACCTGGGGGACCACGTCTACGCCAATTTCAACCTGACCCTGGTGGACGACACCCACGTGTACATTGGCGACTTTGTGATGATCGGCCCCAACGTGACCATCTCCGCGGCGGGGCACCCGGTGGATCCGGACCTGCGCCGGGAGGCCATGCAGTTTAACTTCCCCGTGCGCATTGAGGAGAACGTGTGGATCGGCGCGGGGGCCATCCTTCTCCCCGGGGTGACCGTGGGGAAAAACTCCGTCATCGGCGCGGGCAGCGTGGTGACCCGGGACATCCCCGAGAACGTGGTGGCCGTAGGCGCCCCCTGCCGGGTGCTCCGGGAGATTGGGGAGAGGGACCGGGAGTTTTACTTCCGGGACCGCCGGATCGCCGACGGGTTAAAATAGACCCCACGCAAAAGACAAACGGTTTCAAAGACGGCAGGGAGCGCGGTCCCAAGGGCGCTCCCTGTCCATCCCTTTTCAGGAGGCATCGCAACCTATGGAAGACAGAATCCTCTTGCCGGAGACCGGCTACTACAAGGCAAACCTGCACTGCCACACCACCCTGTCCGACGGGGAGTTCACCCCCCAGCAGATCAAAGAGGCCTACAGGGCCCAGGGCTACTCCATCGTGGCCTTTACGGACCACCGGAAGTACGTCCACCACACCGAGCTGGACGACGAAGGCTTTCTGGCCCTGGCGGCCATGGAGGTGGACCTGACCCAGGAGCCCACCCCCGGCCGGGACTGGCCGGTGCTCAAGACCTACCACCTGAACCTGTTCGACACAGACCCCCAAAAGAACGCCGCTGAAAAGGGGGAGAGCCCCCAGCCCGGCTGCGCCTACGGGGACGTAGAGGGCCTCAACCGCTACATCGAAGAGATGGGCCGGCTGGGCTTTTTGGTGTGTTACAACCATCCCTACTGGTCCCTGCAGGACTGGCGGGACTACAGCGGCCTTCGGGGCCTGTTCGCCATGGAGATCTACAACCACGGCTGCGAGCACGACGGCCTGTACGGTTTCCATCCCCAGGTCTACGACGAGATGCTCCGCTCCGGCCAGCGCCTGTTCGCCCTGGCCACTGACGACAACCACGACCGCCTGCCCCTGGGCCATCCCCTCAACGACTCCTTTGGGGGCTTTGTGTAGATTGCCGCCCGGGAGCTCACCTATCCCGCTGTGATAGAGGCCCTCAAGGAGGGCCGCTTCTACTGGTCTCAGGGCCCGTCCCTTCGGGGGGTGTCCATCCAGGACGGCGTGCTGAAGGTGCGCACCTCCCCGGTGGAGAAGATCTTCGTCACCGTGGAGGGCCGCGACTCCTACAAGGCGGTGGTGGCTCCCGGCGAGTCCCTCACCGAGGCCTCCTTCCCCCTCACCGGGGAGGAGGGTTGGTTCCGCGTCCAGGTCCGTGACAGCCGCGGCCTCTTTGCCGGCACCAACGCCTACTTTCTTAAAAGAAAGTAGGCAAAGAATTTTTGAGACGCGTTGTCCCTCGCTGGCGCTCGGTCGGCAGTGAAGGCCGTCAGGTTTCCAGCGCGGCGGCAGTTTTTGGGGAGTGGGAAGATTTCCTCCCGGGGACGCGCTGCCCCTGGCTGGCGCTTGGCCGGCGGAGAAGGCCGTCAGGTTTCTGGCGCGGCGGCAGTTTTTGGGGGGCGGGAAGATTTCCTCCCGGGGACGCGCTGTCCCTGGCTGGCGCTCGGCCGGCGGAGAAGGCCGTCAGGTTTCTGGCGCGGCGGCAGTTTTTGGAGACTGGGGAGATTTCCTCCCGGGGGCGCGTTGTCCCTCCCTGGCGCTCGGCCGGCGGCGGTTATTGGCCCCCGGGGATCTGTCTGAAAACAGGAAAGGGAATGCTGCTCTGTGGCGGCATTCCCTTTTTTGTTATTTCGGGCAAATCACGTCTCCGGCAGCCAGACCCGCATCTGGTTTTCCCCCCGGTTGCCCCACACGCAATAGGGCACCAGGCGGATGTCTGCGGCCTCCCGCTGGGGGCGCTGGGAGCTGTACAGCTGGGAGCAGGGCTTTACCCGCCACCCCTGGGCCCGCAGAGGCACAATGCCCCCCAGCAGGGCGGGGTCATAGGGCTCCTCCTCCAGGGCGCCGTCCTCCGCCAGGAAAAGGCTCAGCACGTCGCCGCCGTTGTCCACGCCCTCGGCGCAGTAGACCACCGGTCCCCGCTGGATGGCGGCCTTGCCTGTGTCTGCCGGGACCTTGCTGGTGGCGTACACCTTAAAGGGGGTCATGTCGAAGGAGAGTTCGATCACATCCCCCTCCTGGAAATCCCCCTCCAGGTAGGCGTACCCCTCCCGCGCCAAGGCGGTGAGATCCCGGTTTTCCCCGTTGACGGAGAGGCCGGTGTGCCGGCTCCAGCCGGGGATGCGGAAGGCGAGGGTAGTCCTCTTTTCCCCGTGGAAGGTAAACCGGGCCGTGCCCTGCCGGGGGTAGTCCGTCTCGCAGGACAGGGAGAAGCCCTGGCGGCTCTCCACGTCCCCTCCCAGGTACAGGTGGGTGAAGAACACCCCGTCCCCTTCGCTGTAGGCGTAGCTGCCGATGGAGGAGAGAAGCCTTGCCACGTTGGGCGGGCAGCAGGCGCAGGCATACCAGGGGGGGCGCTGGGTCAGGTCGTGTTCCTGGGTGGCGGCCCTGCCGGAGATCCCCGGGACCACCTCCAGGGGGTTCACGTAGAAAAACCGCTTTCCGTCCAGCTGCATCCCCGCCAGCACCGTGTTGTACAGGGCCCGCTCCATCACGTCGGCGTATTCCCCTTTGGCCTCCAGCTGGAGCATCCGCCGGGCGAAGAAGATCAGCCCGATGGAGGCGCAGGTCTCGGCGTACACGGTGTCGTTGGGCAGGTCGTAGTCCACGGTAAAGGCCTCGCCCAGCACGGTGGAGCCAATGCCCCCGGTGACGTACATCTGCCGGTGGGTAACGCTCTCCCACAGGGTGCGGCAGGCCTCTTTCAAGGCGGGCTCCCCGGTCTCGCCGGCCAGGTCGGCCATGGCGGTGTACAGGTACACCGCCCGCACCGCGTGGCCCACGGCGTCCCTCTGCTCCCGCACGGGGAGGGTGCTCTGGGTGTAATCGGTGTCCAGGGCGTCCCGGTTGTTCTGGTCCCACAGGTACCAGCCCCGGGCCTGCCGCTCCTGCTCAAAGTAGTTGGGTGCCTGGCCCCGGGCGTCCACAAAGTGCTGGGAGAGCTCCCGGTACATCTCCTTGCCCGTGGCCCGGTACAGGCGCAGCAGGGCCAGCTCGATCTCCGGGTGGCCCGGGAAGCCCCGGGTGTTCTTCTCCATAAACTGCCGGTAGATGCACCTGGCGTTTTTCTCCACCACCTCCAATAGGTCCTCCCGGCCGGCCGCCTCTTTCCAGGCGCAGGCGGCCTCCATCAGGTGGCCGGCGCAGTAGAGCTCGTGGGCCTCCTGGAGGTTGGTCCACTTCCGGTCTGGTTCTTTGACGGTGAAGTAGGAGTTCAGGTACCCGTCCTCCTGCTGGGCCTCCCGGTAGAGGCCGATCACCTCGTCCGCCATTCTCTCCAGCTCCGGGTCGGGGCCCGCCGCCAGGGCGTAGGCCGCGGCCTCCAGCCACTTGGCCACGTCGCTGTCCTGGAACACCATGCCGTAAAACTCCCCGGCCACCTCCTCGCCCCGCAGCTTCCGCGCCGCCAGGCGGAGGTTTTCCAGGGCGTGGCTCTTTTCCACCCCCGGCTGCCGGTCGTCCAGCACCCGGTATTGATAGGGGATCACCACGTCCCGCACCAGCCTCTGCCGGTCCGGCAGCAGGCCCTTGCCCGCCTTCCAGGCCGTCACGGGGATCTCCAAGCTCACTTTCATAGACACTCGCTCCCTTTCTGGGCGGGGCAGCCCCGCCTTTTTCAGGACTATCATAGCACACAATCCCCCCGGGCGCCACCTTCCCGCTGGAAAATCCGGGCAAAAGAAAAACGGCCCTCCCTTTTGGGAAGGCCGTCCGCAGCTGGAGCGGAAGACGAGGCTCGAACTCGCTACCTCCACCTTGGCAAGGTGGCGCTCTACCAGATGAGCTACTCCCGCGCAACAGGCGCCGCTTTTTCAGCGCTCGATCATTATAGCGGATAAAAGGGGCCTTGTCAACCCTTTTTTGCAAAAAAAGGGACGCCCTCCCATGGGAAGGGGCGTCCCCGGTTTTTCCAAAAGAACTCAGATCTTCTGGACGTTGACAGCGCGCAGCTTGGCGCTGTTCTTGGGATCGGGCTCAGTCTCGAAGGTCACCTTCTGGCCCTCTTCCAGGGTCTTGAAGCCGTCGGCCACGATGGCGGAGAAATGCACGAACACGTCGTCGCCGCCCTCGTCGTTAGAGATGAAGCCATAACCTTTTTCCGCGTTGAACCACTTGACTGTACCGTTCATAAATCGGCACCTCCATCATAAAAGATCGTATTATGCTAGCAGCGCCGGCCCCGGTTGCCCAGGGTTTGAGAGGCTTCACGCTAGAGGAGACCCCCGGCTTCTAAAAAAACTCACAGCTTGTGTAAATCATCAAACCCTTGAATGACTTACAAAAGCTGTGAGTCCATCGTCCGTGCTATCAGAATACGTCCTCACTATAGCATTCCGGCCCGGTTTTGTCAACTGTTTTTGTGTAAAAATCTTCCGACAAAATTCTTCGCCGGGACACCTCCCGGGCCAGCGCCTCCAGCCAGGGCAGGGCGTTTAAGACCTCTTCCCTCCGGCGGCGGAGGCCCTCCTGGGTCCCAAGGCCCAGGTCCTCAAAAAAGGCCTGAAAGGCGGCCAGCCTCCGGCGGGCCGTTTGGGGGTCGTCCATCTCCAGGATGATCTGGCACCGGGCGAAGGTCGCCCCCATCCAAAAGGCGGCCTCCTCCGGCCAGGGGGAGGAGAGCAGTTCCCGGCAGCCCTCCAGGGCCGCCTTTTTGCCCTGGGGGGAGATGTCGCTGCGGAAGGGGTACCCCTGGGAGGGCCCCCGGCTCTCCGAAGCCAGGGAGAAGGTCTGGGAGAGGGCCTCCCAGTGGGCCAAAAGCCTCTCTTTCCCCAGGGGGCGGGGGGCCAGCAGCCCCAGCAGCCGGGGGTATTCCTTCAAAAGGCCCCGGCGCTCCAGGACCTCCCGGGCGGCGGCGTAGCGCCGGCGGACGGTGCAGTTGCGCAGGTCGGCCAGGAGCACCGGGAAGCAGGTGACCCCCACGGGGAACAGCACGGCGTTTACCTGCTGGGGCCACCCCTCGGGCAGGGGGGCCGAAAGCCCCTGCCGCACCCGTTCCAGCTGGGAGCCGATCCGGGCCTGGACCCACTGGGGCTGGGCGTACTGGGAGGCCACCTGCCGGTGGAGCTCCTCCAGGCGGCCGTGGGGGTCCCACAGGATCTGGCCCCGGTTCAGGGCGTAGGCCAGGTAGTGGGTGGAGAGCACCCCCTCTAAGGAGGAGAACTCCCCCTCTTCCAGGCAGGTCCCCTCTAGCAGGAGCCCCCGATACATGAGTTTTCCCAGCTTTTCCGGCCGGCAGCCGGGGGAGAACACCAGCACCACGTCCACATCGGAGACCTCCGGCCAGGGGGCGTCCTCCGCCGCCTCTAAAATGGAACCGGAGAGGTAGGCCCCCACAAGGCCCCGCAGGGATTTTCCCTGGGCCCGGGCCCACTCCTCAGAAAGCTTCTTTGCCTGTGCCGCCGTCATCGCCCTCACCTCTGCTCTCTATTATAGCAGGAGAAGGCCGCGCCGCGCAAGACCTTGCCGCCCCGGCAAAATCCGGCCTCCGGGTTGCCCTGGGGAGGGGTTCTGTGGTATACTAAATTGCTATCCTATGGCAATCGACCGGCCTGCCCCAGGGGAGGCCGTCAAGGAGGGGGATCTTCATGCTTCAGCCAAAAGCTCTGGCCGTGGTCAACGAGGTGCGCCGGGTGATCCTGGGCAAGGACGCGGTGGTGTGCAAGGTGCTCATGGCCATTCTGGCCCGGGGGCACATCCTGCTGGAGGACAACCCCGGCGTGGGGAAGACCACCCTGGCCCTGGCCTTTTCCCGGGCCATGGGCCTGGACTACAACCGGGTGCAGTTCACCCCGGAGGTCATGCCCGCAGACGTGGTGGGTTTTTCCGCCCCGGACCGTACTACCGGGGAGCTCTCCTACCGGCCGGGGGCCATTTTGTGCAACCTGTTTTTGGCCGATGAGATCAACCGCACCAGCGCCAAAACCCAAAGCGCCCTGCTGGAGGCCATGGAGGAGGGACAGGTCACCGTGGACGGCCTGTCCCACCCGCTGCCCCGGCCCTTTACGGTGATCGCCACCCAGAACCCGGTGGGTTCCGCCGGCACCCAACTGCTGCCCGAGTCCCAGCTGGACCGGTTTATGATGCGGCTTTCCATCGGCTACCCCGCCCTGGACCAGGAGGTGCTGGTCCTCAAGCAGACCGAGGGGGACCGGCCGGTAAACCAGGTCCGGCCCGCCGCCGCCCTGGAGGACGTGCTGGCCATGCAGGAGGGGCCCGCCCAGGTTTATGTGTCCGACGACCTGTATTTTTACGTGGCCAAGCTCTGCGCCGCCACCCGGGCCCACCCCCTCATCCGGCTGGGGGCCAGCCCCCGGGCGGGGGGCGCCTTGATCCGGGCCAGCCGGGCCTCCGCCTGGATGGCCGGCCGGGACTACGTCATCCCCGAGGACGTGCGCCTGCTGTACCACAGCGTCCTGGGGCACCGCATCGCCCTGGATCCCCAGGCCCGCATGGCCGGCCGGGACGCCCGGGCCCTGCTCCAGGAGGTGCTGGAGTCCGTGCCCCAGCCCCGGGTGGTGTAAGGGGGGGAGGGCACGTGCTGAAGAACCGGCTGCGCTATCTGCTGGTGCTTTTGTGTACCGGCCTGTTTTTCGTCTGCTACAACGGGTATCTCTCCCTTTACGTGTTCGCCCTGTCCCTTTTATTCCCGGTGATGGCCCTGCTCCTCTCCCTGCCCGGGATGCTGGGGGCCCGGGTGGCCCTCTCGGTGGGGCGCCCGGGGGAAAAATCCCCCGGCGCCCGGAGGGGGGAGGCTGTCCCCCTGCGGCTGGAGGTGCGAAACGCCACCCCCTTTTTCAGCGGCCAGGTCCGAGCTCGCCTCACTGTGGAGAACACCCTCACCGGCCAGCGGGAGACAGAGCGCTTCACCTTTACCGCCGCCCCCCAGCCCCAGGTGCTGGAGCACCAGCTCTCCTCGCCCACCTGCGGGGTGGTGGAGTGCAGGCTGGACAAGCTTTGGGTCTGCGACTATTTGGGGATTGTCTCCCTGCCCCTGTTCCGGGGCCGGCGCCAGAGGGCGGCCGTCTGCTTCTGGCCCGCCGTGGCCGGGGTGGACCTGGAGGCGCGGGAGGGCGGCTCTCCCGACGGGGAGGGGGAGCGCTACTCCCAGCGCAAGGCCGGGGACGACCCCACGGAGCTCTTCGCCCTGCGGGAGTGGCGGGAGGGGGACCGGCTCTCCCGGGTCCACTGGAAGCTCTCCCAAAAAGTGGGGCGGCCCCTCATCAAGGAGCTGGGTCTTCCCCTTTCGGACCACCTCCTCTTCCTGCTGGACCTCAACGGCTCCGGCCTGGAGGCGGACGCCCTGCTGGAGGCCTTTGCCACCCTGTCCCAGTTTTTGGCGGAGGGGGAGCTGGCCCACCGGGCGGCCTATTGGGACAAGCGCCTGGGCTGCCTGCGCTGCCTGGAGATCGCCCAGGAGGAGGACTTGCTGCCTGTGTGGCGGGAGATCCTCTGGGGGGAGGGGCTCTCCCCCCTGCCCTCCCTGGAGGGGGAGGCCCTGCCCCCGGGGATTTCCCACGGGCTCTACCTGTGCTGCAAGCCCCAGCCCCCGGTCTTGGCCCTGCTCCGGGACCGGTATCCCGCCGCCCGGATCAGTGTGCTGCGGGCCTCTGGGGATCCGGACGCCGCCCGGGAGGCCGGGGAGGGGGTCACCCTTCTGCGCCCCGGCCGGGTGGCCGAAGGCCTTAACGGATTCCTGCTGTAAGGAGGTGTTCCCATGAAGAGAAGCGAAGCCGGGGAGGCGCCCCGCCTGCTGGACAAGCCCCGCATCCTCTACCCCGAGCCGGGGGGCTTTTCCCAGGCCCTCTTCTATGGGGCGCTGCTCCTGCTGGGGGCCGCCGGGAGCCTGGGGTGCCTGTTCGGAGCCTTCCAGGTGCCCCTTTCCCTGGGGCCGGTGGCGGCCTCCGGGGCGGCCTGCCTTGGGTTCTGCCTGGCCCTGTTTGCGGGGAGGCGCCCCTCCTGGATCGTCTCCCTGGCCGGCCTGGGGGTGTGGATCGGCCTGGTCTTTTTCCTCTTTGAGGACCTGGTCCAGGGCTGCGCCCACACGGTCAACCGGATTCTGGAAGCCTACGGGGAAAAGCTGGGGGTGGCCCTGCCCATCCTGCTCACCCAGACCCAGGAGCTCCAGCAGGTGCGCTTTCAGTGCACGGTGTTCTGCTGCCTGTTCCTCTTCCCCTACCTCTTTTTCCTCGGCTGGTTCCTGGCTGGGCGGAAAAGCGGCCTGGGGGCCTTTTGCCTCACAGGTCTGGCGGTGTCAGTGCCCATGGTGATCTCCCTGGTGCCCCCGGCGCCCTTTTTGGGGGCCTTGCTGCTGTTTTGGCTGGCGCTGCTGCTGTTCTCCTCCACCCTGGGCAGGCGCCACCGGCTGGTGGAAGACAAAAAGGGGTTTCACGCCGCGGGCCTTTTGTCCGCCCGCCCGGCCGCCCTGGCCCTGCTGCCGGCGGCAGCCCTGTGCATGGTTCTGACCGGCCTTCTCTTTCCCCAGGAGGGCTACCAGCGCCCCCGTCTGGCCGCCGAGCTCCGGGAGGGGCTGACCCACGGCTTTGGCCTGGAGGCCGCCCTGAAGGGAGGGGTGGGCAACAGCGGCAGCCAGGTCCGGCTGGACTCCCTGGGCAGCCGCAGCTACACCGGGGAGACCGTCCTGCGGGTGCGGTATCAATGGGAAAACCTCCAGGGGATCGCCCCCGCTTACGACGTGAGCAACCGGGAAAAGGACTACCTGAAGAGCTTTGTGGGCAGCGAGTACACCGGCCGCAGCTGGGAGAGGTTGTCCTCCCAGGACTGGCGGGAGCTGGAGAGCCAGCTGGAGGGGATTTGCCCCCAGACCCTGATGGACCGGTTCCGGAAGCTCTTCTACGCGGAGACCCCCCAGGCCTACACCCTCTGGGTGGAAAACCTGGAGGGGAACCCCCGCTGCCTCTACACTCCCTACGGCCTTTGGGAGGAGAGCGTGGACCTGGAGTCCATGGAGTACGTGGAGGACGGCTTCTTGCAGTCCTCCCGGGTTATCAGCGGCACCTCCTCCTACACCTTGTCCGCCTGGGGGGTGCCTGACCAGAAGACCGCCTATCCCGCCCGGGTGGCAAACGCCATTTTAAGCGGGTTCCTCCGGGAGAAGAACCTCTCTTCCCTGGAGGCGATTTCCTCGGAGGAAATGGGAGAGCTCATGCGGATTCTGGCCTGGATCGACGTCCCCACCCGGGACGAGGCGGGAAACGCCCTCTCCTGGCGGGAGGTCGACCTCTGGACGGTCCCCCAGGAGGCCCTGGCCTACCTGACGCCGGAGCAGCAGGCGGCGGTCCAGGGGGTGGAGGCCTACACCCGCTTTGCCTACGACCACTACACCCAGCTCCCCCAGGAGCTCCTGGAGACCCTGCGCCAATATCTGGAGGAGAACGTGTTTTACCAGCCCCTCACGGAAAACACGGTGGACGCGGGCTCAAACTCCCCCGTGGCCGTAGCCCGGCGCATCGCGAACACCCTGGCCGCCCAGTGCGCCTACACCCTCAGCCCTCCCGTCCTGCCGGAGGGGGAGGACTTTGTGGAGTCCTTCCTCTTTGAGAGCCGCCAGGGGTACTGCGTCCACTTTGCCACGGCGGCCGTGGCCCTGCTCCGGGCCGCAGGCATCCCCGCCCGGTACGCCGAGGGCTACGCGGTCCCCTCGGGTCAGGAG
>CALWIE010000017.1 GCA_944380625.1 uncultured Clostridia bacterium | reverse complement strand
TGGCCCACAAGCTGGGCGCTTACCATCACCTGCCCCACGGCGTTGCCAACGCGCTTATCCTCACAGAGGTCATCCGCTACAACGCCGCGGAAGTCCCCACCAAGATGGGCACCTTCTCCCAGTATCAATATCCCCATGCCAAGGAGCGCTACGTTGAGGCTGCCCGCTTCTGCGGCATCAAGGGCAAGAACGATGATGAGGTCTTCGAGAACTTCATCCAGGCCCTGGAGGACCTGAAGGATAAGATCGGCATTAAGAAGACCATTAAGGATTACGGCGTGGACGAGAAGTACTTCCTGGATACCCTGGACGAGATGGTGGAGAACGCCTTCAACGACCAGTGCACCGGCGCGAACCCCCGCTATCCCCTGATGAGCGAGATCAAAGAAATCTACCTGAAGTGCTACTACGGCAAGTAATTAAACGGAGGAGTTTTCACTATGAAACTGGAAAAGGTAATCGCAGTTCGCAATTCCAAGACCATCTACCGGGACGGCGGCCTTGTTATCAAGGTGTTTGACGAGGGCTACTCCAAGGCTGATATCCTCAACGAGGCCCTGAATATTGCCCGTGTGGAAGAGACTGGCCTGCCCATTCCCGCTCTGGAAGAGGTCACCAAGATTGACGGCAAGTGGGCCATTGTCACCGACTATGCCGAGGGCAAGACCATTGCCCAGCTGATGGCTGAAAACCCTGAGAAAAAGGATGAGTACCTGGAGAAGTTTGTGGACATTCAGATCGAGATTCAGTCCAAGACCTGCCCCATGCTCAACCGCCTGAAGGAAAAGATGAAGCGGAAGATTGCCCAGACCGGTCTGGACGCCACCACCCGCTATGAGCTGGATTCCCGCCTGGCCTCCATGCCCAACCACAACAAGGTTTGCCACGGCGACTTCAACCCCACCAATGTGGTGATCTCTCCCGATGGCGAAAGCTGGTCCGTGCTGGACTGGGCCCATGTGACCCAGGGCAACGCCAGCGCCGATGCCGCCCGCACCTACCTGCTGTTCTGGCTGGCCGGCGATATTGAGACTGCCGAGAAGTATCTGGACCTGTTCTGCAAAAAGACCGATACCGCTAAGCAGTATGTGCAGAAGTGGCTGCCCATCGTGGCTGCTTCCCAGTCCGTGAAGGGCAAGCCCGAGGAGCGCGAGTTCCTCATGCACTGGGTCAACGTGGTGGAGTACGAATAATCCGCCTCTGCGTTTTCACAAGCCCTGTACAACAGCCCTTTAAGCAAATCTGAAGAGAGCTTTCCGCTCCGCCAGGGGGCGGGGCGGAGGCCTCCTTCTTAAATTGAATCTGAATGCACTCTTTCTAGGAGGAATTTACCATGAAATGTACTATTTGCATCGGAAGCTCCTGCCATCTGAAGGGCTCCCGCCAGATTGTGGAAGAGCTCCAGTACCTTGTAAAGGAACACCACCTGGAGGATAAGGTCGAGCTGGGCGGCACTTTCTGCATGGGCAACTGCGTCAACGGCGTCAATGTTACCCTGGATGACAAGCTGTATTCTCTCTCCCCTGAGACCACCAAGGATTTCTTCGAGAAGGAGATCCTTCCCAAGGTACAATAAAAAAAGCCCAGAACACGGGAAGCTCCATCACGGCAATCGCCTTGATGGAGTTTGCCGTACCCGGCCCCTTATTTTGCTAAGCGAGAGGTTGTTCCCACATGGCTGAATACTTAAAGTTAAAAAAGTCAAATTGCGTAAACTGCTATAAGTGCATCCGGCATTGTCCCGTGAAGTCCATCAAGTATTCCACGGGCCAGGCGCAGATTGTCAGCGATGAGTGCATTCTGTGCGGCCAGTGCTTTGTGGTATGTCCCCAGAACGCCAAGGAGATCCGCAACGACGTGCCCAGTGCCATCGAGCTTTTAAAGAGCGGCCCGGTCATTGCCAGCGTGGCTCCCTCGTTTGTGGCCAACTACCCGGGCGCCACCATTGCCACCATGGAGAAGGCCCTGAAGCAGCTGGGCTTTACCGCTGCGGAAGAGACGGCTGTGGGCGCGTCCATTGTGAAGACCGAGTATGAAAACATCATCCACGAGGGCAAGCAGGAGGTCATCATCTCTACCTGCTGCCATTCTGTCAACACCCTGGTGGAGAAGTATTACCCCGAGGTGCTGCCCTACTTGGCCACGGTCCTGTCTCCCATGCAGGCCCACTGCCAGAAGATCAAGCAGGAGCATCCCGGCGTGAAAACTGTCTTCATCGGGCCCTGCATTTCCAAAAAAGCGGAGGCCGAGGCTTACCCCGGCACAGTGGACTGCGTCCTCACCTTTGAAGAGCTCTCTGACTGGCTCAAGCAGGAAGGGGTCTCTATCGAGCAGGGAGAGGACCACCTGGAGGAGAGCCGGGCCCGGTTGTTCCCCACCTCTGGCGGCATCCTGCGCACTATGAACTGCGATTCCCCCGACTATACATATATGGTGGTGGATGGCATTGAGAATGTATTGGCTGCCCTGGATGACATCAAAGAGGGGCGCCTGAAGAAGTGCTTTATTGAAATGTCCATTTGCGCAGGCAGCTGCATCAGCGGCCCGGCCATGGAGCGCGAAAAGCGCCGTCCCATTACAGACGCCATTGCAGTGAACCGCTATGCCGGCAAAAAGGATTTTGCAGTCGAACAGCCTTCCAGCAAGGACCTGATTAAAGATCACCGGTTTATCGGGCTGCACCGCCAGATGCCCGGCGAGAAGGAGATTCAGGAGATCCTTCGGAAGATGGGCAAGAATACCCCCGAGCAAGAGCTTAACTGCGGCGCCTGCGGTTACAATACCTGCCGCGAAAAAGCGATTGCCGTCTATCAGGGCAAGGCCGATATCAACATGTGTCTGCCCTTCCTGACCCAGAAGGCGGAGAGCTTCTCTGACACCATTATCAGCACCTCTCCCAACGGCATCATGGTCCTCAACGAGGACCTGGAGGTGCAGCAGATCAATTCCGCCGCCTGCCAGATTGTGAATATCCGCCATGCCTCTGACGTGCTGGGGGACCAGGTCATCCGCATCCTCGACCCCAAGGTGTTCCTGGATGTGATGTCCACTGGCCGCAGCGTGCGGGATGAGAAGGTCTATCTTGCCGAATACAAGCGTTATGTGGAGCAGACCGTCATCTATGACAAGAGCTACCACATCGTTATCTGCATCATGCGCGATGTCACCGAGGAAGAGCGGGAGCGCATGAATAAGGAAAAGATCAGCCAGCAGACCATCGAGATGACGGACCGGGTCATCGAGAAGCAGATGCGCATGGCCCAGGAGATCGCCTCCCTGTTGGGCGAGACGACCGCCGAGACCAAGATCGCGCTGACCAACCTGAAGGATTCCTTAGGCGATGAATAACCTGTGTACCGATATCGGATATATCAGCCTGAACAAGTGGGGAGAGCAACTCTGCGGCGACCGTGTTGAGATCGTCGAGCAGGGGGAAAACTCCACCGTTATCGTTCTGGCTGATGGAATGGGGAGCGGCGTCAAGGCGAACATTCTCTCTTCCTTGACCTCTAAAATCATCTCTACGATGATGGCGGCCAACATGCGCCTGGAAGACTGCGTCTCTACCATTGCCTCCACACTGCCGGTCTGCGCTGTGCGGGGCGTGGCCTATTCCACCTTTACCATCATCCACATCATCGAAAATGAGGAAGCGGAAATCATCCAGTATGACAACCCCCTCGCCATCCTCATCCGGGACGGGAAGTTCGTAGAAATTCCCAAGACCGGCACGGAGATTGATGGGAAGATGATCTACAAATCCAAAATCAAGCTCCAGGAGAATGATTTCCTTTTCACCATGAGCGACGGCACCATTCACGCCGGCGTGGGCCAGTCCCTAAACTTTGGCTGGGAGCGCAAGGATATCATCGAGTTTCTGGAGATGATGTATGACAAGAGCTACACCGCCAAGACCTATGCGTCCCTGCTGGTGGAAGAGTGCAACCACTTGTATGGGGGCCATCCCGGCGATGACACCACCGCCTGTGTGGTGAAGGTCCGGGACCGGCAGCAGGTGAACCTGATGATCGGCCCGCCCTCAGACCGGAAGGACACCCACAAGTACTTGTCCCTGTTCTTCTCCAAAGAGGGCAAGCACATCGTCTGCGGCGGCACCACCTCTACTCTGGCCTCCGAGTTCCTGCACAAGCCCATGGTGGCTGACCTGAACTATCTGGACCCAGAGATCCCGCCCATTGCCAAGATTGAGGGCGTGGACCTGGTGACAGAGGGTGTCATTACAATCAGCAAGGTGCTGGAATATGCCAAGGACTTTTTGGCAGATAACGAGACCTACACCCAATGGGGTTATAAACGGGACGGCGCTTCCCTCATTTCCCGCATGCTTTTTGAAGAAGCCACGGATATCAACTTTTTTGTGGGGAGAGCCATCAACCCCGCCCACCAGAACCCAAACCTGCCCATCAATTTTAATATTAAGATGCGCCTGGTGGAAGAGCTCAGCGAATGCCTGAAAAAGATGGGCAAGCGCATCAAGGTGAGCTACTTCTAAACAAAGACCCGCCAAAGAAAGGAAAGGTATCAATCTATGCCCTCAGTTCCCATTAAGGACAGAAAATTCGACACACAGGTGCAGTATCTGAAGTATAAGGTACTGCGGGAGGTTGCCCGCTATGCCTTTGAGGACCGCCTGCTGGACGCCTACACCGAGATTCCCAAGCTCATTGTTAAGGATAAGCCCACTATGCGGTGCTGCATCTACAAGGAGCGGGCTATCGTGGAGGAACGCATCAAGCTGGCTTTGGGTGGGGATAAAAACAACCCCAACGTCATCGAGGTCATCGACATCGCTTGTGATGAATGCCCCATGTCCGGTTACAACGTCAGCGATGCCTGCCGGGGCTGCATTGCCCACCGCTGCGAGGACGCCTGCCGCCGCGGCGCGATCACCTTTGACGAGCACCTGCATGCCCACATCGACAAATCCAAGTGCGTGGAATGCGGCCAATGCGCCAAGGTCTGCCCCTACAGCGCCATTGTAAACCAGAAGCGCCCCTGTGAGAACGCCTGCAAGATCAAAGCCATCAGCATGGCGGACAGCGGCGCCGCCCAGATCGACAACGAGACCTGCATCTCCTGCGGTGCCTGTGTCTATCAGTGCCCCTTTGGCGCCATTGTGGATAAATCCTTTATCCTGGACGTGGTGGACCTGATCAAAAAGAGCAACGACAACAAGGACTACAAGCTCTACGCCGTGGTGGCGCCCTCCATCTCCAGCCAGTTCAGCTACGCCAAGCTGGGCCAGGTCATCACCGGCATCCAGAAGCTGGGCTTCTTCCATGTGGTAGAGGCCGCCCTGGGCGCGGATATGGTCTCCTATGCAGAGGCCGCTGAGCTGGCAGAAAAGAAATTCCTCACCAGCTCCTGCTGCCCCGCTTTTGTGGACTACATCGAAAAGCAGTTCCCGCAGCTGAAGGAGCACATTTCTCACAACCTGTCTCCGGCGGCTACCATTGCCAAATACATTAAGGAGACCACACCCAATGCCAAGATCGTCTTCATTGGGCCCTGCACCGCCAAAAAGATGGAGGTGCAGAAGGAGCGCGTTAAGCCCTATATCGACAGCTGCATCACCTTCGAGGAGCTGCAGGCCCTGTTTGACAGCCGGGATATCGACCTGAAATCCCTGGAAGAGGGCGTGCTGGACAACGCCTCTTACTATGGGCGCATCTTCGCCCGCAGCGGCGGCTTGAGCGACGCTGTGGCCCAGGCCCTGAAGGAACAGGGGCTGGAGGACTTTGACCTGAAGGCGGTTCCCTGCGATGGCATTGAAGCCTGCCGCGCGGCGTTGCTGAAGGCCTCGAAGAACGTGCTGCCCGGCAACTTTATCGAGGGCATGGCCTGCGTGGGCGGCTGTATCGGCGGCGCGGGCTGCCTGACCCACGGGGACAAGAACAAGGCCGACGTGGACAAGTACGGCCGGGAAGCCATGGAAAAGACCATTTCCGACGCCATTGGCATGCTGAAACAGTAAGTTTAAAGGGCAAAAAGGAAGGAGGGGGAGACCCCTCCTTCTCTTTTTTGAAATTTTCTGCTAAGGCCCTTGACATTTCCACGGCTTTGATGTATTAAAAGAGTTAAGGAAAACATTTCTAGGAGGCTTCTGCTATGAAAGCGTCTCGTTTTATGGGAAATATGACCTTTGAAGTGGCGGACCTGCCCATGCCCAAGGCGGGCCCCGGGGAACTGGTGGTCCATAACAAGGTGTGCGGCGTGTGCGGCACCGATGTGCACATCTACCACGGGGAGCCCGGCTCCGCCGATGTGAACCCGCCGGTGGTGCTGGGCCACGAGTATTCCGGTGAAGTGATGGAGGTGGGCCAGGGCGTCACTGGCTTCGCGGTGGGGGACCACGTTACCATCGACCCCAATATCTATTGCGGCCACTGCCAGTATTGCCAGAACGGCAAAAAGCAGCTCTGCGAGACCATGGAGGCCATCGGCGTCACCCGAGACGGGGGCTTTGCCGAGTACAGCCTCATTCCTGCGGCCCAGGCCTTCAAGCTGGACCCTTCCGTGCCCTTTGAGTCCGCCGCTATGGCGGAGCCCCTGGCCTGCTGCCTCCACGGCATCGACCTGGCGGGCATCCAGGCGGGGGACAAGGTATGCGTAGTGGGCGGCGGCGCTATCGGCCTTATTATGGTGCAGCTCGCCAAGCTGTCCGGCGCCTCGAAGATCGTCGTCAGCGAGCCCAACGAGAAGCGCCGTCAGGTGGCCCTGGAAGTGGGCGCCGGCGCCGCCATTGACCCCACCCAGCCCGGCTATGAGGAGGCTTTCATCCAGGCCATGGGTGGTTCCGCCGACGTGGTCATCGAGTGCGTGGGCAACACCCCCGCGGTGAAGAGCGCCTTCCAGTTCGCGGGCAAGGGGGCCACCATCCTGTTGTTCAGCGTGCCCAAGGTGGACGCCACCTTCGATCTGCCCCTCTTCGACGTGTACAAGAAGGAGCTGACCATCAAGGGCTCTTTCGTCAACCCGGACACCCATGACCGGGCCGTGCGCCTCATCAACAGCGGCAAGGTGGATTTCTCCTCCATCATCACCCACCGCTTCACCCTGGACCAGCTGCCGGAAGCTATCGCCATGCAGATGAGCAGTGAGTCCATCAAAGTGGTGGTAGAGGCCAAGTAAGCGCACAGGCGCAAAAATCCCCTCAGTTCTCACTGAGGGGATTTTTTTGCCCGTTTTACAGCAGCCGGGTGCCGTTGATAATCAGCTCGAACTGGAGCCCCAGGGTCTGGGCGGCCTTGCGGCACAGCACCATCCGTTCCAGGAAGATCTCAAAATACTCCATCACCGGGCATATTTCCGTGGCGATCTCAATATGAAAGATACACAGGCGCTTTTGGGCGTCTATCTCCAGGCGGGAGCTCTCCACGGCGTAGTTCACCCGGTCGTGGATGTCCGCCTCCAGCACGGCGTCTTTGCGCACCCGGGACCGGCGCACGTCGCTTTTGTCCGAGAGGATCAGCGCCGCCGCCAGAGGGTTTACCGGGTAGGCGGTCTTCTCATCGTGGTGGCCAATGGCCGAGCACACCAGGCCGATCTCCTGGGGCGGCATGTTCAGCTTGTTCAAAAGGGTGAAGGCCATCAGGGCGCCGCTGTGGGCGTGGTCCACCCGGTTGACCGTGTTGCCGATGTCGTGCATGTAGCCGGCGATGGCGGCCAGCTCGCAGTCCCGCCGGGGATACCCCAAAGCGGAGAGGATCTCCCGGGCGGTGTCGCTGCTGCGCTTGGCGTGGGCCAGGCCGTGCTCTGTAAAGCCGATCACCCCCAGGTTGTCGTTTCCCTGGAGGATATAGCTGCGCACCTCGGGGTTTGCGAAAATGTCCTCCGGGCTGAGCTTCTGGTAACCTTCCATGGCCTTACTCCGCCGTGAGCATCCGGTACATGGCTTCCAGACAGATCTGGGCGTGAAGCTTAAAGCGGCGCAGGTCCAAAAACTCGTTGGCCTGGTGGGCGTGGCCGTCCGCCTGGTCGGGGAAGCTGGCGCCAAAGGCCACGCCCTTGCCGAACATCTGTCGGGCGTAGGTGCCGCCGCCCATGGAGAAGATGTCGCACTCCTCCCCGGCCACGTCCTTATAGGCCTGGGAGAGAAGGGTCACAAGGGGGCTCTCCTTGGGCAGGTACAGGGGCTCGGCGTCAGAGAGGAGCACAAACTCCACGCCGCAGCTCTCCGCCTGCTCCTTCAGCACAGCGGTGATGTCCGGCCCCTTCAGGGTGGCGGGGTAGCGGATGTCCACCGTCAGGCTGCAAGTTTCCCCGTCCACGTTTACCAGGCCCAGGTTGAAGGTCAGGGGGCCGCTGGGCTCGTCGCTGAGCTTCACGCCGATCTTCTCCCCGTCGGTGCACAGGCCGATCTTCTCGTGGATAAACCCGAAGAAGGTTCCCAGCTGCTCCCGGGAGAACACCTGGCTCAGCAGCTCCACCAGGTAGGAGGCGGCGTTGACGCCGTTCCACGGGGCGGAGGCGTGGGCCGCCTGGCCGTGGCTGACAATCTGGCAGCCGCCGTCTGTGGGGGTGATGGTAAACTCCACCTCCAGGTTTTTCGCGGCGGCCCGCAGCTTCTCCACCTCATCCGGAGAGCAGCAGAGGGAGCACTCCGCCTTAAAGGGGACGGCGTTGGGCACCGTGCCGGAGACAAAGGACTTCACCACCGGGGAGTCGTTCTTCCCCCGGACAGAAAAGTCCAGCAGGCCCTTTTCGCAGTGGCAGATGCCGTAGGAGGCGTCGGGGGTAAAGCCCATGTCGGGGTGCTGCTCGCTCTGGAAGTAGTGAGGCATGTCCACCATGCCCACCTCCTCGGCGGAGCCGAAGACCACCCGGAGCTTCCGGTTGCCCTTGACGCCCGCGTCCTTCAGGGCCCGCAGGCAGTGGAGGGCCACAATGGCGGGGCCCTTGTTGTCGGACACCCCACGCCCGTAAGCAAAGTTGTCGTCGATCACCATGGTGTAGGGGTCGGTGTTCCAGCCTTCGCCGGCGGGCACCACGTCCATGTGGGCCATGACCACCGCGTTGCCCTCGCCCTCGCCATATTCCGCGTGGGCGGCGTGGTATCCCACGTTCTTCGCCTTCAGGCCGTAGCCCTCCGCCAGTTCCACCACGGCGTCCAGGGCCCGGGCGCACTCCTTGCCGTAGGGATAGTCCCCCTCGGCGGGCCCCACCACAGAGGGGATGGCCACCACCTTGCCCAGGTCCCGCAGGATGTCGTCCCAATAATCCAGAATCTTCTCTCCAAACAACATGAGCCTGTATCCTTTCTTTTTGCAGAATCTGTCCCAAACGGGTACAGGATAACGATAATCTTTTTTTGTTCCAAAGTCAAGCCAAATCCCGGGAAAAGAAGGAGGGGGACCCATGCTCAATTTCATCTGGTTTGGAATGATCGCCGCCAGCTTCCTCTGTGCGGCGGCCACCGGACGGCTGGGGGAGCTCTCTGGGGCCCTGCTGGAGGGCGCCCAGGGGGCGGTGGAACTCTCTCTGGCCCTTTTGGGCAGCATGTGCGCCTGGCTGGGATTTCTGCGGGTGGCGGAGGCAAGCGGCCTCTCCCGGCTGCTGGCCCGGGCCCTCTCCCCGGTGACCACCCGCCTGTTCCCTGAATACCGGGATGCCCCGGAAATCCAGGGGAAGATCTCCCTGAACATCTCCGCGAACCTTTTGGGCCTGGGCAACGCCGCCACGCCCTTGGGTCTGGCCGCCATGGAGGCCATGGCGGCCCGCAGCCCCGGGGAGTCGCCCACCCGGGGGATGATCCTCTTTGTGGTCCTCAACACCGCCTCTCTCCAGCTGATCCCCATGAATATGGCGGCCATGCGGGCCAGCGCCGGAAGCCAGGCGCCCTTTGGCATCCTGCCCCAGGTCTGGCTGGCCTCGGGGGCCTCCCTTGCCGTGTGCCTGGGGTGCTGTAAGCTTTTGGAGAGGAGGATGCCATGGAACAGCTAGGGGCCGCCGCCCTTCCGGTGCTGGTGGGGGTGATCCTGCTTTTTGGGTTTGTCCGGGACGTGCCTGTGTTCGACGTGTTCCTCCAGGGCGCCCGGGAGGGGATACGGACCTCCTTGAAACTCCTGCCTACGCTGATCGGCCTGGTGGCGGCGGTGTCCATGGTGCGGGCTTCGGGGCTGTTGGAGCTCCTCTGCGGCCTTTTGGCCCCTTTGGCGGAGGCGGCGGGGGTCTCCCCGGAGATCCTTCCCCTGGCCCTGCTGCGGCCCATCTCCGGCAGCGGAGCCTCCGCCTACACCCTGGACCTGTTCCGGCAGTACGGCCCGGACAGCGAAACAGGGAAGATCGCCTCGGTGCTCTCCTCCTCCACGGAGACCACCTTCTACGCCGTGGCCGTGTACTTTGGGGCCCTGGGCTACAAAAAGCTCTACCACACCCTGCCAGCGGCCCTCGCCGGGGACCTGACGGCCCTTGCGGCGTCCATCCTCTCCGTCCGGCTGCTGGGGGGATAGGGGAGAGGTCTTCCCTTGGGGGCCCTTTTGGGGTATAATGGGAGAAACGACTAGGAGGTGCCCCATGATCGACCTGCATTTGCACCTGGACGGCTCCCTTGCCCCGGAACAGGTGATCTCCCTGGCCCGGCTCCAGGGGGTTTCCCTTCCCGCCTGGGAGCCCCAGGCCCTGACGCCTTACCTCACAGTGCCCCCGGCCTGCAAAGACCTCAACGGCTACCTGCGCTGCTTCGACCTGCCGGTGAGCGTCCTGCAAAGCTTTGAGGCCCTGTCCCTGGGGGCGGAGGGCTTGGCCCGCCGCCTGGCCGGGGAGGGCCTGGCCTATGGGGAGATCCGCTTTGCCCCCCAGCTCCACCTCCAAAGGGGGCTCAGCCAGGCCCAGGCGGTGGAGGCCGTCCTTCAGGGGCTCAAAAGGGCCGAAAAGGCCTGCCCCTCCTTCCGGGCCCAGGCCATCCTCTGCTGTATGCGGGGCGGGGAGGAGTCCCTCAACCGAGAGACCGTGGACGCAGCCGCCCGGTTCCTGGGCCAAGGGGTATGCGCCCTGGACCTGGCCGGGGCGGAGGCCCTCTATCCGGCGGAGGGGTTCCGGGCCCTGTTTGCCCGGGCGGCCTCCCTGGGGGTGCCCTTCACCCTCCACGCCGGGGAGGCGGCAGGCCCGGAGAGCGTCTGGCAGGCCTTGGACCTGGGGGCCGCCCGGATCGGCCACGGGGTGCGCTCCCGGGAGGACCCCCGCCTGGTGGAGCGCCTGGCCCGCCAGGGGATCCCCCTGGAACTGTGCCCCACCAGCAACGTCCAGACCCGGGCGGTGCGGGGCTTTTCGGACTTCCCCCTCCGGGAGTACCTGGGCCAGGGGATTGCCGCCACCCTCAACACGGACAACAGGACCGTCTCCGGCACCACCCTCCTCCAGGAGTACCGCCGCCTTTCCGTCGCCCCCCAAGAGGCCCTCGCCCTCCTGCGCAACAGCGTCCGGGCAGCTTTCCTTCCGGCAGGGGAGAGGCAGGCCCTCCGGCAGGAGGTGGATGCCCGCTGGCAGGCCTGGCTGTCCGGTGGGGAGTAGGGTGCGAAAAAAGCCTTCCGCAGTGCGGAAGGCTTTTTTTCACAGAGAGGGGCAAAGGCTCAGTCCAGGATCATCAGGTCGCGGATGTACTTGACGGTGTACTTGATGCCCTTGTCGCCCTTTTCGCCGCCACGCCAGGTCTGGGAGTGGGGTTCAATGGCCAGGTAGCCGTCGTAGCCGTGCATGTACAGGGCGGCGAAGAAGGCCCGCCAGTTGATGCAGTCAATGCCAGCGGGGGGATTGTCGTAGTTGGTGTTCTGGGGGGAATACATGCCGGGGGCGAAGATCTCCTTGAGCTCGGGATGGGCCATCATCAGGTCGCGCTGCTTCCACATCTCAGGCTCCTCAGAGGGGCCCCGCTGGATGACGCCCTTGATGTGCACATACTTGAACTGGGAGCCCCACTCCATGCTCTCGTCCATGTAGGCGCCCTGGGGGCCGCCGTGGACAAAGCTGTGGGAGGGGTCATACTTGATGCCCAGGCCTGGCACTTCGCTGAGGACCAGTTTCCACTGCTCGGGGGTGCGGATGTAGTTGTCGCCCATCATGCAATTGACAATGGCGCACTCCATGCCCCGCTCCTTGGCGGCGGCGACAATCTGGTTGAGCACCTTGATGGCCGCGGTGATGTTCTTGTAGTAGGAGAGCTCCTTCACATAGGCCACGCTGCACAGGTAGTACTTGGCGCCCAGGTACTTGCCAAAGTCCATAACGGCCACCACATTGTTCCACTCCTCGGGGATCACCTCGCCGTTCTGGTCCAGGATGTGGCTGGCCCAGCGGCCCACGGCGCCCACTTCCACGCCGGTGCGCTCGCTGGCCTCCTTGATGGCCGCCTGGCGGTTTTGCAGTTCCTCCACAGGCACGCCAAAGAAATCGGTGGGGTTGCAGTCGAATTCCACAAAGTCCAGGCCAAGCTCTTTGGCGTGGTCAATGCTGGCAGCCTCGGGGGGCATAATGATACCAAGTTTCATGAGAAATTTTCCTCCTGTCGATTTGATCTATAAAAAAGCCCAGGGGCTTTTCTATCTGTTTAGCGGGCTCACTTCCGGGCGGCGAGCTCCTTCTCGGCGGCCTCAAACAGGCCGTTGATGTAGCAGGCCCCCAGGGCCCTGTCGTAGAGGCCGTACCCCGCCCGGCCGGTCTCCCCCCAGATCATCCGCCCGTGATCGGGGCGCACGTAGCCGTCAAAGCCGTTTTCCACCAGGGCCTTCGCGATGGCGTACATGTCCAGGGAGCCGCAGGCGCTCAGGTGGGCCCGCTCCTCAAAGCCGTTGGGGAGCACCTGCACGTTGCGCAGATGCACAAAATGGATCCGCCCCATTTTGGCGTATTTGGCGGCCAGCTTGGGCACGTCGTTCTTGGAGGAGCACCCCAGGGAGCCGCAGCACAGGGTCAGCCCGTTGTGGGGATCGTCCACCAGCTTTAAAAACCGGTCCAGGTTCTTCTCGTCGGTGATGATCCGGGGCAGGCCGAAAATGCCCCAGCAGGGGTCGTCCTGGTGGATGGCCATGTTCACATCCCACTCCGCCGCCACGGGGATCACCCGCTCCAGGAAGTACTGCAGGTTCCCCCACAGGTCCTCCTCGGTCAGGGACTGGTATTGGGCCACCACATCCCGCAGCTCCTCCCGGGTGTAGCTGGCGTCCCAGCCGGGCAGGGTCAGGTCGCTGTCCCCCTTGAGGGGGTCCACCTGGTCCACCTGCTCCTGGTAGTACACCAGGGACGTAGAGCCGTCCGGCAGGACGTGGTCCAGCTGGGTGCGGGTCCAGTCAAACACCGGCATAAAGTTGTAGCAGATGCACCGGATACCCGCCTGCGCCAGCCTGCGGATATTCTCGCAGTAGTTTTCAATGTACCGGTCCCGGCTGGGCTTTCCCAGCTTGATGTCCTCGTGGACCGGGACGCTTTCAATCACTTCAAATTTGAGCCCTGCCTGTTGGGTCAGGTCCCGAAGGCGGGCAATGCTCTCCCGGCTCCAGACCTCGCCCACCGGCACGTCGTACACGGCGGTGACAATGGCCTCCATCCCGGGGATCTGGCGGATCTGCTCCAGGGTGACCTTGTCGTCCTCCCCATACCAGCGAAACGATAATTTCATCGGCGGTCCCTCCTGCGCCCCAGGGAAAAGCCCCCAAAAAGCCGGGAAAAGCCCGGCCTCCGGCGAGTCCCTTGGGCCTAAAATAACCTGCTTTATTCTATAAGAATAACACAGAATCCCCCTTGCCGCAATACGGGAATTGTGAAATGTGGAAAGTTTTTCTCCAAAAGATTTTCTGTTTAATTCTAATTTAGAATAATAACTCAAGGAATGTGGCATATCATGAAAGGGTGCAGGGAAGGGGTTTTGCCTGCCTTCCCCAAGATTTTACCCCCAAGGACAAAGGAGGAAAAAACATGGAAGCGTATGTGTGCGACGTCTGCGGTTACCGCTATGATCCCGAAGTGGGCGATCCCGATAACGGCATTGCCCCCGGCACCAAGTTTGAGGACCTGCCCGAGGATTGGGTCTGCCCCCTGTGCGGCGTGGGCAAGGACCAGTTCTCCAAAGAGTAAGGCTACCCTGTGAAAAGCGGCTGGAAGGGAATCCCCTTCCAGCCGTTTTTTTGCGAAGTATTTAAAAGGTCTCGTAGCCGTGGGCCTCTTGCAGCATCATGTCCTTCACCTTCATCAGCCGCACCTGGGTAGAGCGCTCGTTCTCGTCCAGCTTCATGGAGATGTACTGGATGGTCTCCCGCAGCTGGGGGATCATCACGTGCTCCAGGGCGTTGACCCGCCGGCGGGTCTTTTCGATCTCCGCAGCCATCAGCTGGCAGGATTTCTCCAGCTCCGCCAGGCGCAGCATGGCGGGGAACACCTGGCTTAGGGCCCCTATGGCGTCGTCCAAGTCCCCCGAGGTAAAGGCGAACCCGTAGGGGAACATATCCCCCTCCTGGGGGGTACGGGTGTGGAAGGTGAACTTGGGCACTTCCACGCTCATGACATTTTCCACCTGGCACTCCAGGCGGATCTCCTGCTTGGGGGCAAGCAGGGCGGTGTTCAGGGCCTGGTCCTGCATGGCGGCCCGGGCCAGCATAAAGGTGGCGTTTGCCTGGCGGATTCCCTCCTCCACCTGCCTGCGCAGGCGGCGGTTCTCCCGGACCCGCTCCAAAAACTGCCGCATCAGCTCATCCCGCTTGTCCTTTAAAAGCTTGTGCCCCCGGGTGGCGGTGGCCAGCTTCCGCTTGAGGCGGGTGAGCTCCATGCGGGTGGGGTTCACCTGTAAGCGCTCGGCCACAGGTCATTCCACCTTTCCGTAGTATTCGTCCAGCAGGGCGTCGCTGATGCGCTTGAGCTCGCTTCTGGGCAGCAGCCCCAAAAGCTTCCACCCCAGGTCCAAGGTCTCCTCCACCGTCCTGTCCGCCCGATAGCCCTGGGAGACGTACTCCTCCTCAAAGGCGTCCGCAAAGCGGGCGTAGAGCTTGTCGGTCTCGGTCAGGGCGGCCTCGCCCAGCACCACCATCAGCTCCTTGGCGTCCTTGCCCCGGGCATAGGCGGCGAAGAGCTGGTTCATGGTGGCGGCGTGGTCCTTGCGGGTCTTCCCCTCGCCAATGCCCTTGTCCTTCAGCCGGGAGAGGGAGGGCAGCACGTCGATAGGCGGGGCGATGTTTTTCCGGTACAGCTCCCGGCTTAAAATGATCTGCCCCTCGGTGATGTACCCAGTCAAGTCGGGAATGGGGTGGGTCTTGTCGTCCTCGGGCATGGAGAGGATGGGGATCAGGGTGATGGACCCCGCCTTCCCCTTCTGCCGGCCCCCCCGCTCGTAGAGGGAGGCCAGGTCCGTGTACATGTAGCCGGGGTAGCCCCGGCGGCCGGGCACCTCTTTCCGGGCGGCGGAGATCTCCCGCAGGGCGTCGGCGTAGTTGGTGATGTCCGTGAGGATCACCAGCACGTGCATGTTTTTCTCAAAGGCCAGGTATTCCGCGGCGGTGAGGGCCATGCGGGGGGTGGCGATGCGCTCCACGGCAGGGTCGTTTGCCAGGTTCACAAAGAGCACTGTCCGGTCGATGGCCCCCGTCTCCTGAAAGCTCTTTACGAAGAAGTCCGACTCCTCAAAGGTGATGCCCATGGCGGCGAACACCACCACAAAGGGCTCCTGGGTGCCCCGCACCTTGGCCTGGCGGGCGATCTGGGCGGCCAGCTGGGCGTGGGGCAACCCGCTGGCGGAGAAGATGGGCAGCTTCTGGCCCCGCACCAGGGTGTTCAGCCCGTCGATGGCGGAGACCCCGGTCTGGATAAACTCCTGGGGGTAGTTCCGGGCGGCGGGGTTCATGGGCAGGCCGTTGATGTCCACCCGCCTGTCCGGCAGGATCTCCGGCCCCCCGTCGATGGGCCTCCCCAGCCCGTCGAACACACGGCCCAGCATGTCCTCGCTGACCCCCAGCTCCATGCTGCGGCCCAAAAAGCGCACCTTGCTGCTCTCCAGGTTGATGCCCGTAGAGCTCTCAAACAGCTGTACCAGGGCGTTGCCCTCGTTGATCTCCAGCACCTTGCAGCGGCGGCGCTCGCCGTCCGACAGCTCAATTTCCCCCAGCTCGTCGTAGGCCACGCCCTCCACGTCCCGCACGAGCATCAGAGGGCCCGCCACTTCCTGAATGGTCCGGTATTCTCTGGGCATTTACGATTCCTCCTTTGCCGCCGCCTGAATCTCCCCCTCCAGCTGGTCCAGCAGGGCGGCCTGCCGCTGTTCCACCTGGGCGGGGTCTGTGTATTTGAACCGGCCGATCTGCTCCCGCACGGGCAGGGCCACCAGTTTTTCGATGTCCGCCCCCTGCTCCAAGGCCTTCCGGCACTCCTCGTAGTAGCGGAGGATCAGCTCCATCATGGCCCGCTGTTTGGACAGGGGGGTGTAGGTGTCCACGTCGTCAAAGGCGTTCTGGTGGAGGAAATCCTCCCGGATGGACCGGGCGGCCTCCAGCTTTAAGCGGTCCGGGGCAGAGAGGGCGTCCATGCCCACCAGCTGGACAATCTCCTCCAGCTCCGCCTCGTCCTGCAACAGGCCCATGAGCTTTGTGCGCAGCTCCACCCAGTCGGCGGCCACGTTCCGGGCAAACCAGGGCTCCAAGGTGTCCAGGTACAGGGAGTAGCTGGTCAGCCAGTTCACCGCGGGGAAGTGCCGCTTGTAGGCAAGGCTGGAATCCAGCCCCCAAAACACCTTGACAATCCGCAGGGTGGCCTGGCTCACAGGCTCCGAGATGTCGCCGCCGGGAGGGGATACCGCCCCAATGACGGACAAGGCCCCTTCCCGGCCCTCGCCGCCCAGGGTGACCACCCGGCCCGCCCGCTCGTAGAACTGGGCCAGCCGGCTGCCCAAATAGGCGGGGTAGCCCTCCTCGCCGGGCATCTCCTCCAGCCGGCCGGACATCTCCCGCAGGGCCTCGGCCCACCGGGAGGTGGAGTCCGCCATCAGCGCCACGGAGTAGCCCATGTCCCGGAAGTACTCCGCAATGGTGATGCCCGTGTAGATAGAGGCCTCCCGGGCCGCCACAGGCATGTCGGAGGTGTTGGCGATCAGCACCGTCCGCTCCATCAGGGACCTGCCGGTTTTGGGGTCTTTCAGCTCGGGGAACTCGTTTAGCACGTCGGTCATCTCGTTGCCCCGCTCCCCGCAGCCGATGTACACCACAATGTCCGCCTCGGCCCACTTGGCCAGCTGGTGCTGCACCACGGTCTTGCCGCTGCCAAAGGGCCCGGGCACCGCCGCCACGCCGCCCTTGGCGATGGGGAAGAGGGTGTCGATCACCCGCTGCCCGGTGATCAAGGGCATCTCCGGGGAGAGCTTTTTCTGGTAGGGCCTGCCCCGGCGCACAGGCCAGCGCTGGACCATGGTCAGGGGCACGTCCCTGCCGTCGGGGGTCTCCACCACGGCCACTGTCTCCGTCACGGTGAACTCCCCGGCCCACACGTCTTTCACCTTGCCCAAAAGACCCGGTGGGACCAGGATCTTGTGGGAGACGACCTCCGTCTCCTGCACCGTGCCCAGCACGTCCCCGGCGGCCACTGGGTCCCCGGCCTTCACCGCCGGGACAAACTCCCACCTTCGCTCCCGCTTCAGGGCGGGCACCTCCACGCCCCGGCGCAGGTTGTTGCCGGTCAGGCGCATAATGTCGTCCAAGGGCCGCTGGATGCCGTCGTAGATGCTGCCGATGAGCCCGGGACCCAGCTCCACGTTCATGGGTTCCCCGGTGGATTCCACCGGCGCCCCGGGAGCCAGGCCCGAGGTCTCCTCGTACACCTGGATGGACGCCTCGTCCCCGTGCATCTCGATGATCTCCCCGATCAGCCGCTGGGAGCTCACCCGCACCACGTCGAACATGTTGGCGTCCCGCATCCTTTTGGCGATCACCAGGGGCCCCGCCACTTTTTTGATTGTGCCTTTGCTCATGTCCTGTTTCCCCCGTTTCTAAAGCCTGCGGCTCAGTCCTGGTCCCCCAGGATGTCGGAGCCCACCGCCTGTTCCACAGATCTCTTCACCTGGGCCATGCCCAGGCCCGTGTTGCCCCGCAGCCCCGGAATGGGCACCACTGCCAGCAGGGGCTGTTCCCGCAGGCGGTCCAGCTCCTCTTCCATGCCGGCGCAAAGGGCCTCCTCCACATAGAGCACCGCGTAGCCCTGGCCCGCCAGCTGCCGCAGCAGCTTCGCGCCCGCCTCGCCGTCCTCCGCCGGGAACACATCCAGCCCCAGGGCTCCAAAACCATAGACGCTGTCCCGGCTGCCGATCACCCCGATTTTAAACATAGGTCTCTCTCAGCCTTTCCCGGATCTTCCCCTCTTCCAGGCCGTTGCGCTTGCCGGAGAGGATCATCCGCACCGTGTTGATCTCCTGCCGCCGGGCCGCCCCGAAGGCGAAAAGGGGGCCCGCCGTCAAAGTCTCGTACTTCTCCGGGCGCAAGAGCTCCATGGCCCGGTCGTCCCGCCATTTCTCAAAGGCGGAGAAGGATTCCCCCAGCAGCTTGGCCCCCTCCTCCAGAGGGGTGGAGCCCAGCCAGGAGAGGAGCTCCCCCTCCCCCAGAAGGGCCGCCCCCGCAAGCTCTTGGACGTCCAGGGCCTCGCAGGGCGCCAGGGCGAGCTGGTAGAACTCCTGCCCCTTCCCGGCCCGGCAGGCCCGGAAGGCCGTCTGGGCGTCAGCCGCCGCCACGGTCCACTCCCCGTAGCGCCGGAGCACCTCCAGGCCGCTCTCCCGGCCCAGGCGGAGGAATTCCTCCAGGCAGGCCCGGTCGATCACCGCGTCGCAGAGCTGGCCGTCCCCCGTTTGGAGCAGGGCCTTCTGGGCCCGCTCCCCCGCCTCTGCCCAGGGCGCCGGCAGGGGGGAGAAGTCCCCTTCCCGGGCCAGGGCCAAAAGCCTCTCGGGCTCCCAGGTCCCCCCGGGAAGAAAGACGCCCGCGGGCTCCTTTTCCAGGGCGCCGCACTTGACGGCGGCCTTCAAATTGTTGCAGTCGATGGGGAGCAGCAGCATCTTGTAGGGGAGGGGGTCGGGGGAGAGCTCCTGCAGGAGCGCCCAAGTCCTCTCCTCCTCGGCGGCCAGCAGTTCCTCCGCCGAAGAGGCCTCCTGGGACCACCCCCGGTCCCACAGCACCCGGAAGCACTCCTCCTCCGAGGTGCAGGCCATCAGCCGGTCCAGGTCGGCCCTGCCCAGCAGGGAGGCCTCCCGGGCGTGGATCCGGGCCGCCGCGTAGATGTAGTCTTCCATGGGGTGCCTCCTTTCCTTAGGCTGGGGCGAACAAGATCTTCCCGGCCTCGTCCCGGAGCTGGTCCAGCTTTTCCTGGAACAGGGCGGGGAATGTGCAGTTTACATCCACGTCCCCGTAGGAGAGGAGAAACCCGCTCTCCACCTGCCGGGGGGTCTTGCTCAGGGAGATCTGCCCGCACAGGTCCCGCAGGCGCTTCTCAAAGTCCCCGGGCAGCCGACGCAAGTCGGCGGCGCTCAGGTGCATCACACCCTCCCCGGGCCGGGCGGACCGGGCCGCCAGTTCCAGCAGGATGCGGAAGTACTCCTCGTCGGGGGCCTTTTCCAAGGCCTCGCAGGCCGCCCGAAGGCAGTTTTGGATCAGCTGCTGCTTCTTTTGCAGGACTCGGTCCCGCTTTTCCAGCAGCGCCGCGGACTCCGCCCGCTGGCGGAGGGCCTGGGCGTCCGCCCGGGCCCGGGAGACGATCTCCCCGGCCTGGCGCCGGCCCCCCGGCCGGGCGGCCTCCAGGGCGGTCTGGGCCTGGGCCCGGGCCTCGTCCAGCAGCCCCTGGGCCTCCTCTTGGGCGGTCTGTTCAATCTGTTCTAAAATACCCGAAAGCCCCTTCATGGCAATGCCCTCCTTTTGAGGGGCGCTCATACCTGCAAGCCCCCGATGCCGAAGATGGAGAGGATGGAGATCAGCAGGGCCAGCACGGCGTAGGTCTCCACCATGACGGGCAGGGTCATGGCCTTGCCGAACTGCTCCGGCTTTTTGGCCAGCAGGGAGATGCTGGCGATCGAGGCCTTGGTCTGCCACTTGGCGGAGACCAGGCCCACCACGGCCATGGGCAGGCAGGCGGCCAGGTAGAGCAGGCCCTTCACAGCGCTCACATTGGGGTCGCCGCCCAGGATGCCCACCTGGGTGAGGATGATAAAGCCGATCAAAAGGCCGTAGATGCCCTGGGTGCCGGGCAGCAGCTGCAGCACCAGGACCTTGCCGAACAGGGAGGGGTTCTCGGTGACGGCGCCGGCGGCAGCCTGGCCCGCCATGCCCACGCCCACAGCGGAGCCGATCCCCGCCATCAGGGCCGCAAGCACGCCTCCCAACAGAGCGAACACAATGCCCAGCATGTTCCAATCAAATCCATTCATGTCATTTTTCCTCCTTGATTTGAAAATGTCGTGTGTTGACAGCGAAGGGGGCGTAGGCTTTCCCGCCTCCCTCGTAGAACTTGCCGAAAAATTCCACAAATTGCAGCCGGTTGGTGTGCACGTAGGAGCCCAGCACGTTGATGGCCATGTTCATGGAGTGGCCGATGAGGAACACCACCGTGAAGAACACCGCCCCCACCAGGCCGCCGCCCAGCATGGAGCCCAGCTGGTTGAACACGGTGGAGATCACCCCCGTGGCCAGGCTCAGGGCCAGCAGCCGGGAGTAGGAGAGGATGTCGCTCAAGTAGCCAGAGACGTTGTAGAGCCCGTAAAGGCCCTTTAAAAACCGCTTAAAGGGGTTCTTGGACTCCCTGCCCGCAGTGCACAAAACGCCCAGGGCACCAATGCCCGCCAGCACCCCGGCGGCAGCGGCTGCGCCTGCCGGCACCCGGAAGGGCAGCCCCGCGATGTTCTGAAAGATCTCCGTGGAGAGCAGCACCACGATCAGCCCCCCTACCAGCAGGTACCAGAACACCACCTCGTACACGGCGTCGGCGAACTTCCTGCGCCGGACCAGCTGATAGAACTGCACCCCCAGCCCGGTGAACAGGTGGAGCACCCCCACCCCAAAGGAGAAGATCAAAAGGCGCATGGGGTCCGAAAGGGGTTCAAACCACAGGGCGGGCACGGTCACCTGACGGTGGAAAAAGGTCTCGGCGACAACGGGTATGGCGTCCCCAAAATAGCTGCCGAAAAGGACCCCCCACACCGTGGTGGAGACGCCGCAGAAGAGGAACATCCGCAGGGACTTGCGCATCCGCTCCTCCATGTTCTTAAAGGCTTTCAAAGCCGCGCCGCAGCCTATCACCATCAAAAGGCCGTAGGCCGCGTCGGAGAGCATCAGCCCGTAGAGGATGTAGTAAAAGGCCGCCATGGCTTTCGAGGGGTCGATCTCCGCCCGGGTGGGCAGGCTGTAGCCCTCCACCACGTTCTCCATGGGGGCGGAAAAAAAGCCGTTTCGCAGCTGGACCGGGGTGTCCTCCTCCGGGCCCGGGTCCTCCAAGCGGACAAAGGCGGAAAAGCGGCTTTCCAGCTCCCTCTCCAGGGCCTCGGCCCGATCCGCCGGCACATAGCCGGTGACGCAGAAGGCGTGGGGGCTCTGCCACAGCTCCCCCAGCACATGGTACTTTTCCCCCCGGGCCCGGTAGTAGTCCGCCGCCAGCAAAAACTTTTCCCGCTGCCCGGCCCGCCGGCGGACCTCCTCCTCCAGGGAGGCGGCCCGCTCCTTCAGGGCCTTTTCCTCCCCTTCCAGCTCTTCCAAAGCCTGGGCAGGGGAGAGGTCCCCCGTGCCCTGGGGGTAGGAGAAGCCCAGCCCCCGCAGGGCGGCCTCCACCTGATCTCCCCAGGCCCTGTGGCACAGGAGGAACAGGCAGGTCATTTGGGGCGAGGCGCTGAGCACCTGCACCTCCAGGGCGCAGCCCTCGGGCAGGCGGGCGGCCAGCTGCCCCTTTAGATCCGCCTGGTTCCAGCTTGCCGGCAGGGAACCGATGAAGGCCCGTGTCTGCCGGCTGCCCCGAAAGCCCAGGGGTATGTCCAAAGCCATCCAGGGCCCCAGGCTTTCCCGCTGGGCCGCCA
>CALWIE010000016.1 GCA_944380625.1 uncultured Clostridia bacterium | reverse complement strand
TGTCCCTACACTAACCCATAATTTACCTTTTATTTTATCACAGCCCCTTTGAAAGGACAAGGCTAAAATAGAGAAAAGCGCAAGGAAAAAAGCCGATAGGAGAAAAAGGGGCTCTATCGGCCGGATTTCTGCGCTTTTTTTATAAGCATAGTAAAATGCCGTTTTTAGATTACTTTTTGTTGAAAAATTTTCCCTCCCCCTCCGCTGTGAAAAGGGACAATATCGTTATTTTGTCTCTCAGGACACCAGCCGCAGCAGCTCCAGGGTGCGGGCGTGCTCCGCGCCGGTGGAGAGCAGGTAGATGCGGGTGGTCTCGATGGAGCTGTGGCCCAAAACGTCCGCCAGTCGGACCACGTCCCGGCAGGCCTTGTAAAAGGCCCGGGCGAACAGGTGCCGCAAATTGTGGGGGAACACCTTAGAGGGGGCCACCCGGGCCAGGGCGCAGAGGGATTTCATCTCCGCCCAGATCTGCTTGCGGGAGAGGCTCGCGCCGTTTCTGGTGAGGAACACCTGGCCGGAGGCGGCCTTTTTCTTTTTGCAGTAGCCCCAAAGCTTTTGGCGCAGCTTACGGGGGAACATCACCGTGCGGATTTTCCCCTTGAGGGAGATCTCCATCCGCCCGGACCGCAGGGCCTCCACGGTGATGTAGCGCACCTCTGACACCCGGATCCCCGTGGAGCAGATGGTCTCCATCAGCAGGGCCAGCCGCCCCCGGCCCGAGGCCCGGGCCGCCCCCAGCAGCCGCCGGTACTCCTCCCGGGTGAGCTCCCGGTCCTCCTCCCGGAACACCCGCCGCTGGACCCGCAGGGTTTTCACCTTGCAGCCCGGCAGGCCCGCGAAATCCAAAAACCGGTTGAGGGAGACCACCATGGTGTTCACCGTCCCGGGGCGGTACCCCCGGGAGACCAGGGACTCCTTCCAGGCCGCCGCCAGCTCCTTTTCCAGGGGCCGCCCTCCCAGCCAGCGGGCGAAGGCCCCCACGTGGCGCAGGTAGTTCTCCACGGTGCCCTCTCCCCGCTCCTCCTGCCGCAGCTGCCGAGCGAAGGCGGCGAGCTGCCTCTGGGTGATTGTCTGTCCTTTCATGTTGCTGCCTCCTTTTTAGAAGAGTACGTCTATTGTACCGTGAATCTCCATCCTCTGACAGGGGGATTGTCCCAAAGAGGCAAAAACCGCAAAAGACGCCAGTTTTACAGTTTTTTCAAAAGTATTTTTAGCGCTATTGACATCTTTCCTTTTTTGGAGTATAGTGATAAACAGCTAAATTTGCTTTTGGGAGGATGTACTATGAAAGTCAACATCGGCACCTATTCCTTCGGCGGCATCGAGAGCTATCTGGGCCTGGGGCCCACCCTGCGGGAGAAGTTCCAGACCATTAAGGCCCTGGGCTACGACGGCGTGGAGCTGCTGCCGGTGGACCTGGACAACGACGTGGAGGACATCAAAAAGTGGGCCCAGGAAACCGGGCTGGAGATTGTCTCCATCCACGCCAAGCCCACCGAGGAGATTGTCAAGAAGATGGCCGCCCTGGGGGGCAAGGCCGTCATCTGGGCCAGCACCAACTTCTGCAACAAGGAAGAGGCCCTGGCCCTTGCCAAAGAGCTGGACGAGATGGCCGCCATGGCCGAGCCCTACGGCATCAAGGTGGGGTACCACAACCACAGCAAGGAGTTCTTCGTGGACGAGGGCCTGCCCATCATGGAATATGTGCTGGACAACTCCAGCAAGTTCTACATGCAGCTGGACTGCGGCTGGGCCATGAACGCCGGCACCTACCCGCCCTCTTTCATCCGCAAGTATAAAAACCGAATCGTGGCCATCCACGTGAAGGAGAACGACCGCGTCCAGGGCCCCGGGCCCCGGCCCGCCTCCGCCAAGGAGGGCGGCGGCAGCCCCTTCGCCAACGTGAAGGAGCTCCCCCTGGAGCAGCGCCAGAAGATGCTGGCGGAGTTCAACGCCCGCAACCAGAGCCCCGAAAACCGCAAGCGCTTTGCGGTCCAGTGCAAACTGGGCGCGCCGGAGTCCAACATCGACTGGCAGGAGATCAAAAACGCCCTGGACGAGCAGGACTTTGAGGCCTTTTGGGTGGTGGAACGGGAGAATTTCTACGACGACCACGACAAGTGCCTGGCAGAGGACTGCGCTTGGCTGAAGGAGCACATCTCCTGAGCTGGGGCTTGGCAGGCTGCGTTTAAGCGCCGCCCCCCTTGTGCTGTCAGTAAAGAAAAGAAGAAGCCTTGGGACGATCAAATCCCAAGGCTTTTTCAGCTTTTCATCCATAAGGCGGCCCGTGACCGGGCTGGACAAAACGCGCTCTGGGCGGCGGGCTTAGCGCCCGCGCTGTGCAAGTCGCAAGCGCGCGTTCGCGGCGGGTGGCCCCGCTTGACAAGCAGCGCTCCAGGCCGCTCGCTTGCGCTCGGGCTGTGCGAGTAGTACCCCGCATTCGCGGTTGGTAACGTGCCTGCTCTTGCTCTTGCCCTTTGAGGGGGTATGGGGGGATACTTCCCCCCTAAAGGGGGAGGGGGTCCAAGGGGGCAACGCCCCCTTGAAAAAAGCCTTTTCCTTTGCAAAACCTCCCATTGCGGTGCGTGACCGGGCTGGACAAGCCGCCTTCTTGCCTGCGGGTGCGTGGCCGCATAGGACAGGCCGCCTTCTTGCCTGCGGGCCCGTGGCCGGGCTGGACAAGCCGCCTTCTTGCCTGCGGCAAGGGCGGAGTCGTCCTACGGAAACTTGCGGCGGGTAGGAAACTCGCGTTTTTCAGAAAAGCAACAACCGCGCCAGCGTTCTAATCCACCCACTGTAGAGAGCGGAGCGCAGCGAGCGATGGCGCGTCATGCCTGGGGCGCAGCCCCCGCGACTAGTCCCGCGCGGCCACGCGCCGCGACTTGCCCGGGGCGCAGCCCCCCGCGGCCACGCGCGAGCGATTACGCGTCACGCCCTTCCCAGGAGCCCTCGATGGCGGCGGGCTGCTGGTTGATCTCCCGGATGAGGGAGATGGGGAACTTTTCCTGGCGGCCGTAGGTATACAGGCCGTTGATCTCCTGCTCGATGTCGTAGAGCTGGGTGTAGCAGAAGCCGCAGATCTCCGGGTTTTGGAGGAGGGCCTCGGTCAGGCCCTTGTAGCGGGCGAAAAACTCCTCGGCGGTGGCGGGGGCGTCGCCGTAGCCCCATCCCTCCACGGTGTTCTCCACCCAGCGGATGCCGCCATACTCGCTGATGAACACCGGCTGGCCGTCGTAGGGCTGGTTGAAGAAGGGCGCCTTGCCGTGCTCCCCCCAGGGGAGCCCCTCAAAGAAGGGGTCGTCCCCGGAAAGGGAGCCCCTCTCCTTGGCCAGGGCCGTAAAGCCGTCCCAGCGGGCCTTGAAGGTGTCCGTGTTCTGGTCGTAGTCGTGGATGTCGTAGACCTCGGAGAGCACCCGGAAGTTCCCGCTGGAATCGATGCAGGGCCGGGTGGGGTCCAGGCGCTTGGCGAGCTTGTAGATGCTACTGAGCAGGGCGTTTGCCTCCCGCTCCTCGTGGTAGCCCCAAGTCTCGTTAAAGGGGCACCAGCCGATGATGGCGGGGTGGTTGAAGTCACGCTCCACGGCCTCGCTCCACTCATTTACATAAGTCTCCACAGAAAGGGCCCCGGCGTGATCCAGGCCCCAGTTGGGGTACTCCCCCCAGGCCAGGTAGCCCATTCGGTCGCAGTGGTAGAGGAACCGGGGCTCGAAAACCTTTTCGTGGAGCCGGGCCCCATTGAAGCCCGCCGCAAAGGAGAGGGCAATGTCCTTGACCATGTCCTCCTCGGTGGGGGCGGTGTAGACGCCCTCCGGGTAGAAGCCCTGGTCCAGCACCAGGCGCATAAACAGGGATTTCCCGTTTAAAAGGAATTTCCTGCCCTGGAAACGGACGTCCCGCAGGCCGAAATAGCTCTTCACGTGGTCCTCTTCAAAATCCAGCAGCAAGGTGTAGAGGCCGCCCTGCCCAGGCTGCCAGAGGTGGGTCTCCTCCAGGGGGAGCTCCAGGCTGAAGTGGCCGCCCTTTACAGAGAGGCTCCTTTCCCCCACGGGTTTCCCCTCCCACAGGGCCGCCGCCCGGAGGGTCCCCTGCCCTTGGACCAGGCCTGCGATGGTCACGCGCCCGTTTTCCGGGTCCGGGTAGTACCGGGCAGACTGCACGTGGGCCCGGGGGACAAACTCCAGCCAGACCGTCTGCCAGATGCCTGTGGTGCGGGTGTAGTCGCAGGCGTTGGAGTAAAATTTATCCGCCTGCTTCCCCTTGGGCTGCAGGCCGCTGCGCACGTCGTCCCGCACCGCCACAAACAAGGTGTTCTCCCCCTCTCGGGCCAAGCCGGTGATGTCAAAGGAAAAAGAGGTGTAGCCCCCCTTGTGGGAACCGGCAAGCCTCCCGTTTACGTAGACCTGGGCCTCGTAATCCACCGCTCCGAAGTGGAGCAGCACCCGGCCCGCCAGCTCCCGGGCGCTCAGGGTAAAGGGCCGCCGGTAGGCCGCACCGGGGATGAAGTCGGTATAGCCGATGCCGGAAAGGCGGCTCTCCGGGCAGAAGGGCACCAGGATCTCCCGGTCGAAGGCCTCCTTTTCCCAGAGGCGCCGCTCCACGGCGCTGCAGCCAAAGTCGAACTCGAATTCCCAGGAACCGTTCAGGTTCCGCCAATTTTCCCGCTCCCACTGGGGATTGGGGTGTTCCGGACGGGGTATGCTCATAGAGATCTCTCCTCAAAAGGTAATTTGCAGAAACACTGTGATTATACTCGCTTCCCACCGGGAAGTAAATACGCCGGCCGCCCTTTTCCCCTTTTTTCATTTTCCAAAACAAAAAGGCCGCGGTTTCCCGCGGCCCTTTTGCTTTTAATGAGGATGTATTTTAGAAGACTTATACGCTTGTCTTTCTTCCAGCCAGGAGGTTAGCGCTGGAAGGTGGCCAGGGACATGCCGTTGACGTTCACGTAGAACAGGCCCT
>CALWIE010000015.1 GCA_944380625.1 uncultured Clostridia bacterium | reverse complement strand
AATCGCTGTGGACCCAGCTGGTGGAAAGGGGCACTTCCGCGCCGGTGGCAAGGAAGCGCACCTGGGCGATCTTCTTCTTTTCCACCCCGGGCAGGGGCATGGGGCCGACGGTGTTTTCAAACAGGTGGTAGTAGAGCTTGTTCCCCCGGCGGGTGAACCGGCCGCTGTCGGGCTTGGGAAGCCCCGCCTTCCCGCAGCCGTAGACGCTCTGGCCGTTGCGGGCCATCCAGGCGCCCATCTCCTCCAAGATGGCCAGGGACTGGGGAGGGATGTTCCCCCGGGCGTCGGGGCCCACGTTCAAAAGGAGGTTGCCCCCCTTGGAGACGCACTCCACCAGCTTTTTCAGGAGCATGGGGGCGGGTTTGAAAAACCGGTCCCTCTCGCAGTAGCCCCAGTGGTTGTTCATGGTGACGCAGGCCTCCCACACCATGTCCTTCCCCTCCTTGTCCTGGATGCCCTCCGGGGGGATGATCTGCTCGGGGCTTACAAAGTCCCCGTGGTAGGGGGTGGGGGCGCACTCCCACAGGGAGCCGAAGCCTTCGCCGCTGACCTCCAGGCGGTTGTCGATGACCACCCCGGGCTGCAGGGAGCGGACCATGTCCACCAGCTCCGAGGCCCGCCAGGCCTCTCCCCGCATACAGTAGTTCTCGTTTTCGTAGGAGAAGTCAAACCACAGGATGTCCAGCTTGCCGTAGTTTTCGCACAGCTCCCGGACCTGGTTGTGCATGTACTCCAGATACCGGCCAAAGTCCCGGCCCTCGTTGCCAAAGGCAGGGTTGTTGCGCATGGGGTGGTTTTTGTCCCCGTAGTGGGGGAAGTCCGGGTGGCACCAGTCCAGCAGGGGGAAGTAGAGCCCCACCTTGAGCCCCTCCCCCCGGACGGCCTCCACAAACTCCCGCACCAGGTCCCGGCCGCAGGGGGTGTTGGTGGATTTAAAGTCCGTGTACTGGCTGTCGAACAGGCAGAAGCCGTCGTGGTGCTTGGCGGTGAGCACCACGTACTTCATCCCCGCCCTTTTCGCCACCCGGGCCCACTTTTCGGGGTCGTAGTCCACGGGGTCAAACTCCCGGAAATAGGGCATGTAGTCCTCTTTTGTCATCTCCTCCACGCTGCGCACCCACTCCCCCCGGGCGGGGATGGCGTAAAGCCCCCAGTGGATGAACATGCCGAAGCGGGCCTGGGTGTACCAGGCCATGCGGGCCTCGTAGGCCTTCCGGTCAAAGGTGTACATAAAAAGCGCTCCTTCCCAGGGGCTTTGCCGCCCCGAATACGGTTTTACTATAGCACAGGGGGCGGCGGATGAAAAGCGCTTTTTTCAAAGCCCCAGGCTTGCGCCCCAGGGGAAAATCCGCTATACTTAAAGGCAATTCCCCAAGAAAGCGAGGTCCTCCCCCGTGAGAAAGACATTCTGGAACAGGCTGGACAGGCTCTTTACCCCCCGGCGGGCCGCCCTGCTCTGCGCGGTGCTGCTGGGGCTCTCCCTGGTGCCCCTGGCGGCCATCTCCCCCTACAACCACCCCTGCTCCGACGACTACAACTACGGCCTCTACGTGTCCCAGGCGGTCGGGGCCGGCGGCTCCCTGTGGGACGTGCTCTCCGCGGCCGCCCGGGAGGTGCGGGAAACCTACTTCGACTGGCAGGGCACCTTCTCCGCCGTGTTCCTCATGGCCCTGCAGCCCGCCGCCTTTGGGGAGCGGTTTTACATGGTGACCCCCTACCTGATGGTGGGCTCCCTGCTGTTCTCCTCCTTTTTCTTCCTCAAGGAGGTCTTTGTGCGGCGGCTTTCCATGAGCCGCCCCGCCTGGGTGACCGTCTCCTGCGCCCTGGGCTTTTTCATGGTTCATTTTTCCCCCAACGCCTTTGAGGGATTTTTCTGGTACAACGGCTCGGTGTTTTACACCTTTTTCTTTGCCTGGTTCCTGTGTGCCCTCACCTTCGTCTTGAAGTTCCTCCGGGCCTCTTCCCCCGGGCGGGCCGCCGCCTGCGCCGTGGCGGCGGGGGTGTTTTCCTTCTTTTTGGGCGGGGGCAACTACCCCACGGCGCTGCTGGGGTGCGTGCTCCTTTTGGGGAGTTTCGCCTGGTGCCTGTGGAAGAGGCGCCCCCTTGCCCAAAAGGCCGGGACCCTGTGCTTTTTCCTGCTGGAGGGCGCTGCCTTTGCCATCAGCATCCTGGCTCCGGGCAACAGCGTGCGCCAGTCCTACTTTGAGAGCCGCCCCGGGGCGGTGAAGTCCATCGTCCTGGCCCTGGCGTCCGGGGTGCGCTACGCCGGGGAGTGGCTCACCCTTCCCCTGCTGCTGGCCCTGGCCCTTTTGTGCCCCCTGTTCTGCCGCTGCGCAGAGAAGCTCGCCTTCCGGTTCCCCCTGCCGGGGCTGGCCCCGATAGCGGCCCTCTGCCTGCTGGGGGTGCTGCTCACCCCGGCCATCTACGCCATGGGGAACACCGGCGCCGGCCGCATGGAGGCCATGTATTACAACGCCTTCTGCCTGCTGGCGGCGGGGGTGGCCTTTTACTTTTGCGGGTGGGCGGCCCATCGGGCCTCCCTCGCAGAGGCCAGCAAGAGGGCCGGAAGGGCTGGGGCGCGCCTTGCCCTGCCCCTGGCGGCCGCCTTCGCCGTGACGGTAGTCTGCCTGGCGGAGTTTAAAAGCCTGACCGGGGTGAGCGCGGGGCTGTCCCTCCTGCGGGGGGAGGCCCAGGCCTACCACGCCCAGGTGGAGGAGCAGCTGGCCATTCTGGAGGACCCCGCCGCCACCGACGCGGTTCTGGAGCCCATCACCTACCGGCCGGAGCTTTTGATGCCCTGGGCGGTGCCCCAGCTCTCCGACGACCCGGAGGCCACGGCCAACCAGCGGGTGGCCGCCTTCTACGGCAAGGATTCGGTGGTCGTCAAAGACCCCTCGTAAAAGAAAAGAGGGCCCCAGGGGATTCCCCTGGGGCCTTTTCTTATGAGATTTTCCGGCGTCACCCCTCGTCCGCCTTGCGGATCTGGGCGCGCTTGATCTTCCCGCCGATGGTCTTGGGCAGCTCGTTCACATACTCGATGACCCGGGGGTACTTGTAGGGGGCGGTGGCGTGCTTGACGTGGTTTTGCAGCTCCTTTGTGAGCTCTGGGGTGCCTGTGTAGCCCTTGGCCAGCACAATGGTGGCCTTGACCACCTGGCCCCGGATGGGGTCCGGCGCGCCGGTGATGGCGCACTCCACCACCGCCGGGTGCTCCAGAAGGGCGCTCTCCACCTCGAAGGGCCCAATGCGGTAGCCGGAACACTTGATCACGTCGTCGTTGCGGCCCACAAACCAGTAGTAGCCGTCGCTGTCCCGCCAGGCCATGTCCCCGGTGTCGTAGTAGGCCCCGCCCAGCTTTTCCTCGGTCATCTCGTCGTTTAGGTAGTACCCGGTGAACAGGCCCACCGGGGGATGGTTTTTCACGTCCATCACGGCGATGGTGCCCTCTTCGCCGTCCTCGCAGGGGTTGCCGTCCTGGTCCACCAGCTGGATGTCATACAGGGGCGAGGGCTTGCCTGTGGAGCCGGGGATGGGCTCGAACCACGGAAAGTTAGCAAGCATCACGCTGCTCTCTGTCTGGCCGAAGCCTTCGTAGAGCTTTAAGCCCGTGAGCTCCTTCCACTTCTTGAACACCTCGGGGTTTAAGGGCTCCCCGGCAATGCAGCAGTGGTGGATGGAGGAGAGGTCGTATTTCGTCACGTCCTCCTGGAGCATGAAGCGGAACATGGTGGGCGGCGCGCAGAAGGTGGTGACCCGGTACTTCTCCAGGTGCTCCAGCAGGTGGCGGGGGTTGAACTTGGCCTCCATGTCGTAGCAGAAGATAACGGCCCCGCACACCCACTGGCCGTAGATCTTCCCCCAGCCGAACTTGGCCCAGCCGGAGTCGGAGACGCTCATGTGGAGCTTGTTCTCCTCCACCTGCTGCCAGTACTTGGCCGTGACGATATGCCCCAGGGGGTAGGAGAAGTTGTGCCGCACCATTTTGGGCATGCCCGTGGTGCCGGAGGTGAAGTACACCAGCATGGTGTCGTCCCAGCGGGTGGCCTCCTCCCCGGCGGGGCGGGGGAAGGTATCGGGGAACTTCTCCAGCTCCTCGTTTAGGTCCAGCCAACCCTCCCGCTTTTCCACCACCAGGACCTTGTTTTGCAGGGTGGGGATGTCCCCCTGGGCGGCCTCCACCTGGGAGATGACGAAGGGGTCGTTGACGCAGACCACGGCGCAGACCTTGGCGGCGTTCCCGCGGTAGACGATGTCCTTTTTGGTCAGCTGCAGGGTGCCGGGGATCAAAACAGCCCCCAGCTTGTGCAGGGCGGTGGCACAGACCCAGTACTCCCACCGGCGGCGGAGGATGAGCATGACCACGCTGCCCTTCTTCACCCCCAGGCTCCGGAAGAAGTTGGCGGCCCTGTTGGAGAGGCGCTTGATGTCCGTAAAGGTGAAGGCCAGCTCGTCCCCCGCCTCGTCGCACCAGACCAGAGCCTTTTTCTCCGGCTCCGCTTCGGCCCAGGCGTCCACCACGTCGAAGCCGAAGTTGAAGTCCTCCGGCACGTTGACCTTGTAATTCTCTTTAAAGTCCTCGTAGGAGTCGAACTCGATACGGGGCAGGTATTTTTTCAGCAAGTAGTCCATGGGTAACACGTCCTTTCCCTTCCCTCCCGCAGGAGGGAGTCTCTTGGGGGGCAGGGCCCCTCACTCCGCAATGACGGTGACGAACCGGGCCTTTTCCTCCCCCCCGCAGCGCTGGCCGTGAGGGATGGTGGGGTTGAAATAGATGGAGTCCCCGGCGGTGAGCTTGAACTCCTTGTCCCCGATGGTGACCACCACCGTGCCCTCCAGCACCAGGTTGAACTCCTGGCCCGTGTGGGTGATGAGCCCCGCGGGCTTGTCGGTGGGGAACAGGGTGACCAGCAGGGGCTGCATCACCTTGTCGGCGTAGCGGTAGGCCAGATCCTCGAAGTGGTACTCCGGGTTCCGGTTGACCACCCGGCCGTGGCCCCGGCGGACGATGTGGTAGGTGTCCAGGCGGGCCGGGGCGCCGGTGACGATCTCCGCGAAATCCACCTTGAACTTGTTCGCTATCTCGTAGATCAGGCTGATGGGGATATCCTCCCCGTTTTCCTCGTAGGTCCGGTAGACGGCAGGGTCTACCTGAAGCTCTGCGGCCAGCTGCTCCACGGTGTAGTCGCTGGCCTCCCGGAGCTCTCGCAGCCGGGCGCCGATCTCGTTGATCTCGCTCATGGTCTCCACTCCTTTGGGGTTGTGTTCTTTGGAATTTTTACATTATAGCACCCTAAAGCGCCTTCCGTCAATATTTTGCCAGGGCCTCCCGGGCGTTTTCCATCTCCCGGGCGGTCTGCTCCGCCTCCAAATAGTCCCAGGAGTAGAGGAGCACCCCCCGAAAGCCCTTCTCCAGGGCCTCCTCCCCCTGGAGGGCGATGATGTCGTCCCGCCCCAGCCAGGTGCCCCCGTCGGCGTCGGTGCCGGCCTTGTAGAGGGCCAGCCCCGCGTAGAGCTTCAGCCCCTGGTGCCGGGGCAGGGAGGCCCACTCCTCCAGGGCCTGTCGGTAGGGCAGGGCCTCGTTTTCAAAGCTGTAGTAGAGCTGGGGGCAGAGGTAGTCCACATACCCCGAAACGGCCGCCCAGGTCTTTACGTCCGCGCCCATGGCCTCGTCGTTTTCGAT
>CALWIE010000014.1 GCA_944380625.1 uncultured Clostridia bacterium | reverse complement strand
ATCTCTGTGGTGCCCAAGTTGGCGTGGCCCAAGATGTCCTGGAGAACCCGTATGTCCACGCCCCCATACCGGTACATCAGTGTGGCGGCTGTGTGGCGCAGTTTGTGGACGGAATAGCCGGGGCCGCTCAAGCCGATTTTCGCCAGGTACTTCTTTACCATCACTTCTACGGTGATAGGTTTGATGCGGGTACCCCGGTTGCTGAGGAACAGGGCGTTTTTATCCACAACACCCTCCTTGGGGCGAACGGCCAAGTAGGCCTCTATGGCGTCCAGGCAAGCTTGGTTTAAATAGACGATGCGCTCCTTGTTGCCCTTGCCCACAATGCGCAGGGAGGCGTTGTTATGGATGACGTCGGTGAGGTTGATGGAAACCAGTTCGGCCAAGCGCATCCCGCAGTTGAGAAACAGGGTCAGGATGCAGCGGTCCCTGGGGGCGTTGGGGCCCTCCACGGCGTGAAGCAGTTCGATACTTTGTTCGAGCGACAGAAAATGGGGGAGGGACTTTGCCTTTTTGGGCGCCGCCAGGTTCTCGGTAGGGTTGTGATCCAAAAGCTTCTCATGGTTGGTGAGATACCCAAAGAAAGAGCGCAGGGCCGTGGACTTGCGCTGGCGGGTAGAGGCCATGTTGTTGCGCTCATCCGCCACAAAATTCATAAAGGCGAACACTTCATAGGTGGAGATGGAACGGATAAACTCCAAATCCACATCTGCGACGGCGATCTCATCAAAGGGCGCGCCGCCAGGAACCAACCCGCGGTCCAGCTTGATAAACCGGAAAAAGGTGCGCAGGTCTTTGCAGTATTCTGTAACCGTCTTCGCGGACAGGCCCCGCACATTGCGCAGGTACATGGCGTACTCCTGGGCAGTGAGCGGCAGTTCCGCCAAAATAGGTTCCGGCATGGTTTTCCCTCCCCTAAATTATAGAAAATATTGATTTTCTATAATTTTATGTTTTCCTTTCCAAGGCCCCTCCCTCACTGGGAGGCTGCCTCAAAGGCCTCTCGGATGTTTTTGGCGCCGATCAGCTCCATGTCCAAGTCCTGGGAAACATTCAACTTGCCCAGGCCGTGGTACGGCAGCACGCATCGGGAAAAACCCAGCCGGGCCGCCTCGGCTACGCGCAGCTCGCCGTGGCTGACGCTTCGCAACTCGCCAGCCAGGCCGATCTCTCCAAACACCACCGTGTCCTCCCGGATGGGCGTATCCTTCAGGCTGGAGATCAAAGACATGGCCACAGCCAAGTCCACCGACGGCTCGTCCAGCCGCAACCCCCCCACCACGTTGAGATAGGCGTCCAAATTGGAGAAATAATACCCCGCCCGCTTTTCCAGCACCGCCAGGATCAGGGCCATGCGGTTGTAGTCAAAGCCGGTGGCCATCCTGCGGGGCGTGCCGTACCCCGATGTAGTGGCCAGCCCCTGGATCTCCGCCAGCATGGGCCGGGTCCCCTCCATCACGGCGGTGACGCAGGTTCCCGACACATCCTTGGGCCGGCCGGAAAGCATGGCCTGGGACGGGTTTTCCACCTGGCGCAGGCCGTGTTCCCCCATGTCGAACACACCAATCTCGTTGGTGGAGCCGTAGCGGTTCTTCACCGCCCGGAGGATGCGGTAGGTCATCTGCCGGTCACCCTCAAAATAGAGCACCGCGTCCACAATATGCTCCAACACCTTCGGGCCCGCGATGGCGCCGTCCTTGTTCACATGGCCCACCACCAGGATGGGAATATCCAGGCTCTTCGCGCAGCGCATGAAAGCGTTGGTACACTCCCGCACCTGGGTGACGCTGCCCGGCGAAGAGCTCAAGTCCGTGTGGTTCATGGTCTGTATGGAGTCGATCATCACAAGGCCCGGCCGCTCCGAACGGATTTCCTCCAGCACGTACTGGACGTCTGTCTTGGTGAGAATCTTCAAATGGGGGCTCTGGACCCCCAGCCGGGAGGCCCGCAGCTTGATTTGCCGGGCGGACTCCTCCCCAGAGACGTACAGCACCTCCAGGCCCTGGCCCAGGGTCTCGCAGATCTGCAAGAGCATAGTGGACTTTCCGATGCCGGGATCCCCGCTGATGAGGATCAGCGATCCCTTCACAATACCGCCGCCCAGCACCCGGTCCAGTTCGGAGAGCCCCGTGTGGTAGCGGGACTCCTCCTCGGTGCTGATCTCGTTTATGGGCGTAGGCCTCCCGTAGCGTCCCTGCCCTGGAAGGGAAGCCGCTTTCTGGGGAGAGACCGGCTCCTTGAGAACCTCCTCCAAGGTGTTCCACTCCCCGCAGCCGGGGCACTTGCCCTGCCATTTTGCGGTTTCAAACCCACACTGTGTACACTGATAGACCCATTTGCTTTTTGCTGCCACGACTCTTTTCGCCCCATCCTTTTTTATTTCCTTTAGATTATACCACAAAAGAGGTTTTTGCAGAAGCCCCCATTAGTGGGAAACTGTCTCCCCTCCTCCCTGCTGCTCCAGATAATTCACAATGCCGTTGTAAATGGCTGCCGCCATATCCTTTTGATACGCCCCGTCACCCAATAGAGCTGCCTCTTCCGGGTTGGATAGGAACCCGCACTCCACCAGCACGCCGGGCACCGGACACCGGTCCAGCAGGTAGATCTCCTCCCCGGCCTCCTTGTTCTGCCGGGTGTTCTCCGGCTGCAGAGAGGCCACCACACTCTGGCGAATGGCTTCTGCCAGGATGGCGCTCTCCGGCCGGTTGGGTGAGTAAAAGACCTGGGCCCCCTTGTACTGTCCCTGGGTAAAGTAATTCTGATGGATGCTGACAAGCAGGCACTCCCCTGTCTCCTCCAGCAGCCGCACCCGGTTTTTTGTATCGGACCGCTTTCTCTCCGCCACTGTGGGGAGCTCTTGGTCCCCCACGGAATAATCCCCGTCCCGCACCAGTACCACAGGGAATAAATGGGCTTCCAGCAGGCTTTTCAGCTCCAGCGCAATGGCCAGGTTCACGTCCTTTTCCACCAGGCCGTTTACGCCCACCGCCCCGCCGTCCTCCCCGCCGTGCCCTGGATCCACCACAACGGTGGGCTTTTTTTCAAAGAAATCCGCGTGGAAAGCCACCACGCCAAAGGCCTCCATGGTCTGAAGGACAAACAGGGCCAAAGCCGCCCAGAACATCCCCCAAAACGCCAGTTTTTTCCCCATAGGGCACCACCTCCCACCCACAGGCTTATGTCAAAAGATTTTGGGGTATTCCCTTTTCAATTCCCCTTTATCATGGTACAATAGGTACAATTCTGTACGGTTTTATTCTGATTCTGTGCATTTGGGAAATTTACTAGGAGAGGACGGATGCCCTGTGAAAATCAAAGACCTGCTTCAGCAGCGCGATAAAGTGACGTTCTCCTGTGAGATATTCCCCCCGAAAAAAGACGGGGAGTTTCACCGGGTGTTTGAAACCGTGGACGCCATCCAGGCCCTGGGGGTGGACTTCATCAGCGTGACCTACGGTGCGGGAGGAAGCACCTCTAAAAAGACGGTGGAGGTGGCCTCTTATATACAAAACTCCTGCCATATCCCCGCCCTGGCCCACCTCACCTGCTGCGACGCCACCAAGGAGGACATCCGCCAGCGCCTTTCGGAGCTGAAGGCCCAGGGGATCGAAAACATTTTGGCCCTGCGGGGGGACCTTCCCAAGGAGTACGTCCCCGGGCCCTACACCTATGCCATCCAGCTGATCCAGGACATCAAGGCCCAGGGGGACTTTTGCGTGGGGGGAGCCTGCTACCCCGAAGGGCATGTGGAGTGCGAGCACAAGGAGGACGACATCGCCTTTTTGAAAGAAAAAGTGGACGCCGGGTGTGATTTTCTCACCACGCAGATGTTTTTTGACAACAACGTGTACTACAATTTTCTGTACCGGGTGATGGCCGTGGGTATCCAGGTGCCTGTGATCCCGGGGATCATGCCGGTGATCAACGCCAAGCAGATCAAGCGCAGCTGTGAACTCTCCGGCGCCATGCTCCCGCCCCGGTTCAAAGCCATCGCAGACAAGTTTTCCAACGACCCCCTGGCGATGGAACAGGCGGGCATCGCCTACGCCACAGAGCAGATTATCGACCTGATCGCCAACGGCGTTCGGTACATCCACCTCTACACCATGAACCGCCCGAAGACAGCGGCCAAGATCGTGGAAAACCTGAGCTATATCCTGCGCTGAGGCGCTCTACAGGGAGGAAGGGGACATGGACAAGGGAGAAGTCCTGCGCTATTTGGGAGGGGCCTCCAGCAGCCCTGTGCTGGACGCCATGATTCAGCGGGCCCAGAGGGAGATCGAAAAGGCCTCTCATCCCCGGTCCGTATGGAAGCGCTTTTCCCTCTCCGTGGAGGAGAAAGGGGTCGTCTTGGGTGGGCAGTTTTTGCCCAGCCGGGACCTCTCGGACCACTTGCGGGGCTGCCGGGAGGCTTTTCTTTTCGCCTTTACCCTGGGGCCCGAGGTGGACGCCCTCATCAAGCGGTATCAGCTGGTGGAGGTTCCTCTGGTGCCTGTGCTCCAGGCCTGCGCCGCCGCCTACACCGAAGAGCAGGCGGACGCCGCCCAGGAGCCCATGGAGGCTTGGGCCAGGGAGAGGGGACTCTATCTGCGCCCCCGCTACAGCCCGGGATACGGGGATTTCTCCCTGGAAAACCAGCGCTTTATCTTCCAGGCGCTGGAAGTCCCCAAGCGCACGGGGATCACCTTGACGGAAAACTGTTTGATGCTTCCCCTGAAGTCCATCACGGCGGTAGTGGGGGTGTCTTTAGACCCCTCCCTGTGCCACGTGGGGAAGTGCATGACCTGTTTGGCGGCGGAGTGCCCTTTCCGCAAGGGCGGGGCAAGTGAAAAAAAGGAGGAGAATGTACGTGAATGGGCTGATGGATAAGCTGGGCCGGTCCGTGTTGTTTTTTGACGGAGCCATGGGCACCACTCTCCAGGCCATGGGGCTTGGGCCCGGGGAGCTCCCCGAGCTGTGGAACCTGACACGAGGGGAGGAAATAGCCGCCATTCACCGGGACTATGCCGGGGCAGGGGCCGATTTCCTCAAGGCCAACACCTTTGGGGCCAACCGCTTCAAGCTGGCGGGCACCGGGCACACGGTGAAAGAGGTGGTCTCCGCCGGCATCCGGCTGGCCAAACAGGCAGAGCGAGAGGTCTTTTTGGACATGGGCCCCACAGGGAAGCTTTTAAAGCCCCTGGGGGAACTGGACTTTGAGGAGGCGGTCTCCACATTCCGGGAAATGGTGGAAGCCGGCGTGGAGGCCGGCGCAGACGGAATCCTCATCGAGACCATGAGCGACGTCTACGAGGCCAAGGCCGCCCTGCTGGCGGCAAAGGAGGCCTCTTCCCTGCCGGTGTTTGTCACCATGACCTTCGACCAAGACGGAAAGCTTTTGACAGGCGGGGATCTGATGACCGCCGCCGCTGTATTGGAGGGCCTGGGCGCAGACGCCATCGGCCTCAACTGCGGCCTGGGCCCCAAGCAAATGGCAGCCCTTTTAAAAGAGCTGCGCAGATGCACCTCCCTGCCCCTGGTGGTCAACCCCAACGCCGGGCTGCCGGTGGAACGGGAGGGAAAAACCTGCTACGATGTGGGCCCGGAGGAATTTGCCTCCTGGATGGCGGAGATCGTCCAGGAAGGGGCTTGGGTGGTAGGCGGCTGCTGCGGCACCACTCCCGAGCACATCCGCAAGACCGTCAGGGCCTGTGAGAACCTTTCCTGCGCCCCCCTTCCCCAGATGGAGCGCACGGTGGTCACCTCTGGCCTGCGCTGGGTGGAGTTTGGCAGGGAGCCCGTCATCATCGGAGAGCGGATCAACCCCACGGGGAAACCCAAATTCAAACAGGCCCTGCGGGACCACGACATCCCCTACCTCCTGCGGGAGGGCATCGCCCAGCAGGACGCGGGGGCCCATGTGCTGGACGTGAACGTGGGCCTGCCGGAGATCGATGAGCCCGCCCTCATGGAGGAGGTCATCGGGGAACTGCAGGCGGTCTCCCCTCTTCCCCTCCAGATCGACACCTCCGACCCTGTCACCATGGAGCGGGCCCTGCGGCGGTACAACGGAAAAGCCCTGGTCAACTCCGTCACCGCCAAGGAGTCCTCCCTGCAGGCGGTGCTCCCCCTGGTGAAAAAGTACGGGGGCGTTGTAATCGGTCTTACCATCACCGAAGAGGGGATCCCGGAGACGGCCCAGGGCCGCCTGGAGGCCGCCCGGCGGATCGTGGAGGCCGCAGAGGGTTGGGGCATCCCCCGCCGGGAAGTGATCATCGACCCGCTGACCATGGCTGTCAGCGCCGGCCAGGACGCCGCCTCCGTCACCCTGGAGGCCCTCTCCCTGATCCAGGAGGAGCTGGGTGTGAAGACCTCCCTGGGGGTCTCCAACGTCTCCTTCGGGCTCCCTCAACGGGAAAATATCACCTCTGCCTTCTTCCTGATGGCCTTGCAGCGGGGCTTGGGCGCTGCGATTATGAACCCCAAGTCCAGCGCCATGATGCAGGCCTACCGGGCCTACTGCGTCCTCTCCGGCTGGGACAAAAATTGTATGGCCTATATTGAGGCCTACGGCCAAGAACCGGCCGGCGGTCCTGCCCAGGAGAAAGCTCAGGCCGGTTACACCCTGAGACAGGCCGTGGAACGGGGACTGAAGGACGCGGCCCAGAAGGCGGCGGAGGAAGCGGTCTGCAAGCGGTCCGGCCTGGAGCTCATAAACGAGGAGATTGTCCCCGGGCTGGACGCGGTGGGAGATCGTTTTGAGAAAAAGACCCTGTTCCTCCCCCAGCTGCTGATGAGCGCCGAAGCGGCAAAGGCCGCCTTTGAGGTGATCAAGGCCCACTTGGGGGGGCAAGAAGACAGTAAACGGGGGAAGCTTACCATTGTCATCGCTACGGTGAAGGGGGACGTCCACGATATTGGGAAAAACATCGTGAAGGTCCTTTTGGAAAACTACGGGTTCCGGGTCGTTGACCTGGGCAAGGATGTGGCTCCCCAGGCAGTCCTAGAAGCCGTGCAAAAAGAAAGCGCCCAGCTGGTTGGGCTGAGCGCGCTGATGACCACCACGGTGGTGAGTATGCGGGAGACAATTGAACTGCTGCGCCGGGAGGCCCCCGGCGTCAAAGTGATGGTGGGCGGCGCAGTGCTCACCCAGGAATACGCCGACAGCATCGGCGCGGACTTTTACGGCACAGACGCCATGGCCTCTGTGCGCTACGCCACAGAGCTGGCGGAAACCCTTTAATGCCCCATTACAGGTCAATACCAATCCCCCGGGATCGCTTCTTCGCTGAGGAAAAGGTTGGGTTCCTTTTCCAGCAGGCGGGAGGCGATCTCGTTCATTTTCCGGGCGTTTCCCAGGACGCACCAGGCGTCTCCGAATTTTCCATACCGGATGGCCCCCAGCCGGCGGAAGGGAGCTTCCAGCTTCCCGTAGTTTTCCGAGACATCGTCCCGGGCTTCGCAATGGTGGCGGTGCATGTCCACGTGGTACTCCTCCCCTTCCCGGCCGATCAAGGTCAAGGGGGTGGTCCAGGAGCTGACCCGGTCCGGGATGTGGTTCCATTCCTCCACCCCGTGGATGAAGGTGTTAGAACGCAGGGTGCAGCCCAAAAAGAGAATGTCCGCGTCCCGGTCCAGCAGCTTTCCCCAGCAACCCTCCCTGGGCAGCGGGGAGTCCATTTTTTCCTCGCCAGACACATACTCCCCAGCATCCTTTCCCCAGGCTGCCACCGAATGAGTGGGGTGCAAAGAGCGCAGCACCCCTGGGCGCTTGCGGAACAGCTCCGAAAGGACCCCCACGCAGGAGGGCTGGGTCCGGGAATCGAAAACATCTGTCTCCTTGCCCACCTTGTTCCAAGTGTGGGTGGGAAAAACCAGCAGCCCCTCTTTCATGTACTCCATCCAGGCGTCCAGGACGGTATCCGCGCCTCCTCTCACTGGGCCGACGGCCTTCATGGAAGAGTGGATCAGAAGGGTCCCTTCCGGACGGATTCCCAGGGAGCGAATGTCCCGCAGCAGGTCGTTTTTCTCGTGCACAGCATCAACTCTCCTCTCCAAGATGCTAAGAAAAAAGTCCCGGTTGCAAACAACCAGGACTTTTTGGAGGTGACACCCGGATTTGAACCGGGGAATCAGGGTTTTGCAGACCCATGCCTTACCACTTGGCTATGTCACCACTTTGAAGAAAAGACGCTTACTTCATGGCAAAATAAGCGTCTTTCCCGTTCATGGAGCGGAAGACGAGGCTCGAACTCGCTACCTCCACCTTGGCAAGGTGGCGCTCTACCAGATGAGCTACTCCCGCAAATGGTGCCTCCGATCGGAATCGAACCAATGACACGGGGATTTTCAGTCC
>CALWIE010000013.1 GCA_944380625.1 uncultured Clostridia bacterium | reverse complement strand
CGAAGATCTTGATGGCGTACCAGCGCAGGTACTGATCGTCCACCCTGCCCTGGATGGACTCCTCGATGTGGGCGATGGCGTGCTCCACACTGCCGGTAAACACATGAGGCAGCTCCCCGCCGGACTTCTGCCGGGCGTTCTGGGCGGCCTGCACACAACGATTGGCGGCCTCCAGCCCGCCTTCCCCTTTGAGGGCGCTCATCTCCACCACGTCGCAGCCCAGGGCTTCGCCCAACTTTTTCAGGTCGATCTTGTCTCCGTTCTTGCGCACCAGGTCGATCATGTTCACGGCCACCACAACCGGGATGTCCAGCTCAATCAGCTGGGTGGTCAGGTACAGGTTGCGCTCGATGTTGGTGCCGTCCACAATGTTCAGGATGGCGTCGGGCTTTTCGTTGACCAGGTAGCTGCGGGCCACCACTTCCTCCAGGGTGTAGGGGGAAAGGGAATAGATGCCGGGCAGGTCCTGAATGACCACGTCCTTGTTCCCTTTTAGGCGGCCTTCCTTCTTCTCCACCGTGACGCCGGGCCAGTTGCCCACATATTGGTTGGAGCCGGTCAGGGCGTTGAACAGGGTGGTTTTGCCGCAGTTCGGGTTGCCCGCCAGCGCGATCTTCCATTCCATTGGGTGTCTTCCTCCTTCATTGCATTAGTTTGAGCTAACCCCATGCCCCGCAGGGGCCGCAGCCCCTCTTCCCCCCGGGGGGGTGGGACGGCCTGCCGCCGGGGGCGCGGGGCATTACTCGGTTTCGATCATCTCCGCGTCGGCCTTGCGTACCGAGAGCTCATACCCCCGGACCGAGAGCTCCATGGGATCTCCCAGGGGGGCCACTTTCCGCACGTGGATCTCCACCCCTTTAGTGATGCCCATGTCCATGATCCGGCGCTTTACCGCGCCCTCCCCGTGGAGCTTTACCACCTTGACGGTGTCGCCCACCTTGGCGTCTCGCAATGTCTTCACTGTCCCCTCTCCTTTCTAAAACGGTCCCACCATGATTCGGGAGGCCATGCCCCTGTCCAGGGCGACACGGCTGTCCTTCACTTGGAGGATCAGGTTCCCGCCCAGCTGGCTCACCACGGTGACGGCGCTGTCCACCACAAAGCCCAGCTCGGCCAGGTGCTGCCGCACCTCGTCTTTCCCGGTGACCTTCACAATGGTGCAGGTCTCCCCCGGTTTTGCCAATGCCAATGGCATCATGAAGCATTCCCCCCTTTTGCCCCAAGGGCGGGATGGGCCGCCCCCGGCTGCGAACATTTGGTTAGAACCATCTAACTTCTGGAACGACTCTAGTTTAGTCCCAACTAACTGCTTTGTCAAGGGGGCAAGGGAGAAACCGGATAAAAAAGGAAAATTGCATAATTTCATGTCATTTTCCCTGTATTAACTGCTAGATTTTCCGTACTTTTCACAAAAAGGAAGCCCCCGGCGGCTGCCAGAGGCTTCTCTCTTTCCTTTATAGGTTTTTCCGGGCGCCCCGGCGGAGCTCCCGCCGGCACAGCAGGGCGACGCCCACCAAAAACAGGGGAAATACCGCCGCCAGCAGCAGGCCCATTTTCAGCTGGCCTCCCCAGAGGCCGGCGGCCATACCCACCAGGGTGGGGCCTCCGGAGCAGCCCAGGTCCCCAAACAGGGCCAGCAGCGCGAACAGGGCCGTGCCGCCCCGGGGGCAGGCGCGGGAGGCCACGCTGTAGGTCCCCGGCCAGAAGATCCCCACGGAAAAGCCGCACAGGCCGCAGCCCAGCAGGGACAGGGCCGGGTGGGGGGCCAGCGCCGCCAGCAGGTAGGTCCCCGCGCAGAGGATTCCGCAGGCGATCTGGGCGTTGAGCAGGTTCAGGCGCTCCCCAAACTTGGCATAGGCCACCCGGGAGAGGCCCATCAGGGCGGCGGAAAAACAGGGGCCGGCCAGATCTCCCACGGTTTTGGAGACCCCCAGGCCGCTCTCTGCGAAGGCGGAGGCCCACTGGCTCATGGAGAGCTCGCTGGCCCCGGCGGCGAACATCAGGGCGGCGAACAGCCAGAAGAGCCTGGTGGAGACAAGCTTGCGCAAGGGCAGGCTCTCCCCCTCCTCGGTGAGGCGGGCGATGGGCACTTGGCTGAAGTACAGGGCGTTGCACAGGGGCAGGGCGGCCCACAGCAGGGCCAGGGCGGTCCAGCTCCCCTTGCCGAACAGGCCCAAAAACACCGTGGAGAACAGGATGACCCCCACGCTCCCCCAGCAGTAGAAGGAGTGGAGCAAACTCATGACGGCCGCCTTGTTCTCTGTGGGGCAGGCCTCCACAATGGGGCTGACCAGCACTTCGATCAGCCCGCCCCCTATCGCGTACAGGAGCACTGCCAGCAGCAGCCCCCCGTAGGGGTCCGGGAAAAACCGGGGAAACACCCCCAGCCCCACCAGCCCCGCCGCAGCAAACAGATGGGCCGCCACCACGCAGGGGCGGTAACCGATCTTGTCCACAAACCGGGCGGAGACAAGGTCCACCCCCAGCTGGATGAGAAAATTCACCGTCACCAGCAGGGTGATCTTCTCCAGGGGGATCTGGTAGACGTCTTGGAATATCAAAAAGAGCAGCGGGGCCAGGTTGTTGACAACGGCCTGGGTGATGTACCCCAGATAGCTGGCGTACTGGGTGTGGCGGTAGTTGGTGCGGACGGACATAGGGTTCCCCTCCTGGTCATTCTAAAAAGGCATCCTGCCCATTATAAGCGCAAACGGCCCCCCTGGCAAGCCCCGGAAAGAAAAAAGCCGCCGGAAAACCTCGGCGGCTTCTTCCCTTTTTCCCAGTTTACTTCCCCTCCAGCAGGGCCCGGGCCTGGTCCAGGGAGAGGCCCTGCTCCCGGGCCAGTTTGGCCAAGTCCTCGTACTCGGCCTTTTCCCGGGTGACGCCGTAGCCTGTGGCCCGCTTGACGGTCACGTTCCCCAAGGGGGTCTCCACCACCCGCTGGGACCGCTCCAAGGTGTAGCGGGCGCACAGGCGCTCCCGCACGCCCAAGGTGGTGGTGTGGGCAAAGAGCAGGCCCGCGAACTTCTCCCGCTCTTCCTCCCGGCAGAGGACCGTCAGCAGCACCGCCGGGCGGTTCTTCTTCATGGCGATGGGGGTGGTGAACACATCCAGGGCCCCGGCCTCCAAGAGCCTCTCTTGGGCAAAGCCCAGGGCCTCCCCCGTCATGTCGTCCAGGTTGCAGCAGAGCTCCGCTATGGTCCCCGCGCCGCCGGAGCCGCTCTCCCCCAGCATGGCCCGGACGCAGTTGGCGGCCTCGAAATCCTTTTTGCCCATGCCGTAGCCGGTCTTTTCCACCCGCATCACCGGGGCGGGGCCGAACTCCTGGACAAAGTGCTTTAAAAGGGCCGCGCCGGTAGGGGTGCAGAGCTCCCCCTCCACGGCGCCGCCGTAGGTGGGCACCCCCTGGAGGATGTAGGCTGTGGCCGGGGCGGGCACGGGAAGGATGCCGTGGGCGCAGCGCACTTGGCCGCTGCCCACGTGGATGGGAGAGGCCCCGATCCACTGGGGCCCCAGGTCCCGGATCAGCCAGCAGACCGCCACCACGTCCGCCACCGCGTCCAGGGTGCCCACCTCGTGGAAGTGGATCTCTTCCACAGGCTGGCCGTGGGCGTGGCTCTCCGCCTGGGCGATCAGGTTGTAGACGGCCTCCGCGTCCTCCCGCACCGGCTGGGGGATGTCCAAATGGGACAGGATGTGGCGGATGTCCCCCATGCCCGCGTGGTGGTGATGGCCGTGCTCGTGGGTGTGCTCATGACCGTGGCTGTGCTCATGACCGTGGCTGTGCTCGTGCTCATGGGAGTGGAGATGGGCGTGGTCATGGCCGTGGTGATGGTGGCCGTGAAGGGACGCGTCCTGGCTCTCTTCCTCCTCCCCGTGGACGGTCACCGACACGTGGGTGCCAGTGATGCCGCACTTGACGGCGGGCTCCGCCCGGAATTCCACCCCTGGCAGCCCCAGGGCGTTCATGCGGGCCACAAACCCCTGAGGGTCCGGATGGAGCTCTAAAAGGGCCGCGGTGAGCATGTCCCCCGCCGCGCCCATGTTGCATGCAAAGTACAGCGTTTTCATAGTGATCCTCCTTTAGCGTTCCATAAAGGACATTGTAAAGCGAAAAACCGCGCCGGAGAGCTTGCCCTCACGGGAAACTCGGGCGCGTCTTAAAAGTCTTTGGCCGCCCTTTCTTCCGGGGACGGAGAATCCCGCCCGAAGGCGCCTCCGCCGCGCCGAGGAGCTTGCCCTCCCGGGAAACCCGAGCGCGTCGTAAAAGCCTTTGGCCGCCCTTCCTTCCGGGGGACAAGAGAAATCCCCCGCCCGAAGGCGCCTCCGCCGCGCCGGGGAGCTTGCCCTCCCAGGGAAACTCGGGCGCGTCTTAAAAGTCTTTGGCCTACCTTTCTTCAGAAAGGTAGGTGGTTGATCATGCTGGCGAGGTAGCCGGCGCCGAAACCGTTGTCGATGTTCACCACGCTGACCCCGCTGGCGCAGGAGTTGAGCATGGAAAGGAGGGCGGCCAAGCCTCCAAAGGCGGCCCCGTAGCCCACGCTGGTGGGCACGGCGATCACCGGGCAGTCGGCCAGGCCCCCGATGACGCTGGCCAGGGCCCCTTCCATGCCTGCGATGGCGATGATCACCCGGGCGCTCATGATGTCCTCCAGGTGGGAGAGGGTCCGGTGCAGCCCCGCCACACCCACGTCGTAAAGGCGGGTGACGGAGTTGCCCAGAACCTGGGCGGTGAGGGCAGCCTCTTCCGCCACGGGCATGTCGCTGGTGCCGCCGGTGGCCACCACGATTTTCCCGTAGCCGGTGGGAGGGGGCATTTGGCCCACAATGCCCACCTTTCCGATGGGGTGGTACTCCAGGGGCAGGGCAGCCCCCACCAGGTCCGCGGCCTCTTGGGACATGCGGGTGATGAGGATGGCCTTTTCCCCGGACTCCCCCATGGAGGCGGCGATGTCCCGGATCTGCTCCGGGGTCTTCCCCGCGCCGTAGATCACCTCCGCCGCCCCCTGGCGCAGTCCCCGGTGGGTGTCCACCTTGGCAAAGCCCAGCTCTTTAAAGGGCTCCATCTTCAGGGCCAGAACCGCTTCGTCCACCGAGCGCTTTCCCTGGGCCACCTGCTCCAGGATGGCCCGCACTTCCTGTTGTTCCATCTTTCGCAACTCCTTTCCGCCCGCCGCCTTGGCGGGGATCCCCCTCTGCCGGGCCGGCGGCTCACCGCTGGCGCAGGTCTAAGAGCACTGTGTCGAACCAGGGGGACAGGGCCCTCAGAAGGGCCTCCCTCTCCCCCGCGGCTTTTTCCAGCTGCCCTGACGGCAGCTGGAGCCGGGCCGCTCCATGGAACAGCCGCACCCGCAGGTCCCTGTAGCCCAGACCGAACAGGGCGTCCTCGGCGGCCTCCACCCGGCGAAGGTCCTCCGGGCGAAGGGGCTCCCCGACGGGGACCCGGGTGGCCAGGCAGGCGTAGGCGGGCTTGTCCCAGGTGAAGAGCCCTGCCTCTCGGGAGAGGGCGCGCACCTGGTTCTTGGCGATGCCGCACTCCCGCAGAGGCGAACGCACCGAGAGCTCCCGGATGGCCCGCATACCCGGGCGGTCCCCGGCGTCGTCGGAGGCGTTGGTACCGTCTATGAGCACCGGGTAGCCGTCGGCGGCAGCCTGGGCCCCCAAGCGCCCAAAAAGGGCCCGCTTGCAGTGGTAGCACCGGTCCGGGGGGTTCTCCTGGACGCCGGGCGCCCCTAGGATGTCCAGCTCCAGCACGGCCAGCTCCGTCCCCAGCTCCCGGCAGAGGCGCTGGGCGTCCTCCAGCTCAAACCGGGGCTGGAACGCCGTCTTGATGAAGTAGGGGCGGACCTGGGCGCCGTTTTCCAGCGCCGCGTACAGCAGATAGGCGGAGTCCACCCCGCCGGAGAGACCCAGAGCCACCTTGGGGCACTCCTGAAAAAAGTCTCGCAGCTCCATCCTTTTCCTCCCCTTAAAAAACAACAGGAAGCCGCCAGGCGCGCTTCTGCCCGCCCGATCTGCTTCCTGCAAAAATCCCGTATGCAACGTTTATCTGCCTGCGCCGGCCCGCCCTTCGGGGCGAAAGCCCCTTCCTGGAGCGCGCCGGTTTTCCCTGGGATTAAGTTTACAGGATAAAGCCGCCCCCGTCAAGGAAAAAATCAGCGCCTTGGGCCCCTTCCGCTCCCTGGGCGCCTATACTGGAAGAAAAGGCGGCGGTTTGCCGCGAGGAGGAGGAAGGACTATGGCAACGAAAGGCGTGGACATTTCTGAACACAATGGGAGCGTGGACTTCCAGGCGCTGAAAAACGCGGGGATTGGGTTTGTCATCATCCGGCTGGGATTTGGCTCGGACTACACGGACCAGGACGATTCCCGGTTTTCCGAGAACGTCCGAAAGGCGGAGACGGCGGGGATGCCCTGGGGGGCGTATCTCTACAGCTACGCCAAAACCACCCAGATGGCAAAGAGCGAGGCCCAGCATGCCCTGCGGCTCTTAAACGGGAAAAAGCCCCTCTACGGGGTGTGGTACGATGTGGAGGATCCCCAGATTGCCGGCGCCGACGTGGCGGCCACTTCCCAGGCGTTCTGCGGCGCGATGGAGGCAGCCGGGCTCTACGCGGGGATCTATGCCTCCTTGAGCTGGCTGAACGGGGCGCTGAACAGCCCTAAGCTGGACAAGTACGACAAATGGGTGGCCCAGTGGAACAGCTCCTGCACCTACAAAAAGCCCTATGGCATCTGGCAGTACACGGACAAGCTGGCGATCTCCGGGAAGAACTTTGACGGCAACTGGGCCTATAAGGACTACCCCGCCATTATCAAAGCCATGAACGGCGAAAAAGAACCGGAAAAGGAGGAACCCGAGTTGACCGAAGCAGAAGTGAAAAGGATCGCCCGGCAGGAGGTCGAGAGCTACTTTGGGGAACGTGCGGGGATGGCCCCCTCCCAGGGATGGGGAGAGCAGGCCCAGCAGTGGGCCCTGGAGACAGGGGTCATCCAAGGGGATCCGGAGGGCAGCCTGCGCCCCCGGAGCTTTGTCACCCGGGAGGAGGCCGAGCGGATGCTGCAAAATTACCACGGCTTTCTCCATGCCCGCGCCTAGCCCCCAGGGCGCTGGGGTGTTCCCCCAGAGAGCCTTCCCCCGGCCCTGCCGGGGGATTTTTTTGCGGGCGGGAAAAAAGAAACATTTTCCCCCATCGATTGACAGAAAGGGCTCCTGCCTTTATAATGCAAAGTATAGGGCCGGGGCGGCCCGCGCCCGTGCGGTTTTGGGCGCGGCGCTTTCCTTTTTTCCGGGGCCCCGGCGCCTGCCGCTTGAGCGGTAATATTCCCTTTAGGAAGGTGAGCGAATGGAAAAGTTCTTTAAACTCAAGGAGAACGGCACCACGTTCAGCCGGGAGATCATCGCCGGCCTGACCACGTTCTTCGCCATGGCCTACATCATCGTGGTGAACCCCAACACGTTGAGCGGCCGTGCCGGCGGCCTGGAAGAGGAGCTGATGCCCTGGGGCGCCGTGTTCCTGGCCACCATCATCGCCTCTATCATCGGCACCCTGGTGATGGGCCTGGTGGCAAACGTGCCCTACGCCCAGGCCCCCGGCATGGGCCTGAACGCGTTCTTCGTGTACACCGTGTGCCTGGGGCTGGGCTTTAGCTGGCAGCAGACCCTGTCCATGGTGTTCATCTGCGGCCTGATCAACATCCTCATCACGGTGACCAAGCTGCGCAAGTTCATCATCAAGTCCATCCCCCGCAGCCTGCAGAACGCCATCGGCGGCGGCATTGGCATCTTTGTGGCCTACATCGGCTTTTTGAACGTAGGCTTTGTGAACTTCGGCTCCGGCGTGCCCGCCATGGCCACCCTGAACTCCAACGTGCTGTGGCTGTTCATCATCGGCCTGGTGATCACCATTGTGCTGCTGGTCTTAAACGTGAAGGGCGCCATCCTCATCGGCATTGTGGCCACCGCCATCATCGGCATCCCCATGCAGGTGACCTCTCTGGGCAGCTCCATCAGCTTTACCGAGGCCTGCCAGCAGCTGCCCACCACCTTCTGCGCCATCTTCCGGCCCGAAGGCCTGCCCTCCCTGTTCTCTGACGCGGCCAAGATCCCCCTGGTGCTGATCACCATCTTCGCCTTCAGCATCTCCGATACCTTCGACACCATCGGCACCTTCATCGGCACGGGCCGGCGCACCGGCATCTTCTCCGATGAGGACGAGAAGGCCATGGAGACCAAGGCCGGCTTCCACTCCAAGATGGACAAGGCCCTGTTCGCCGATGCCACCGCCACCTCCATCGGCGCCATCTTCGGCACCTCCAACACCACCACCTTCGTGGAGAGCGCCGCTGGCATCGGCGCTGGCGGCCGCACGGGCCTTACCAGCGTAGTGGTTGCCATCTGCTTTGCCCTCAGCGCCTTCCTGGCCACCTTTGTCAGCGCCATCCCCTCCGCCGCCACGGCTCCCGCCCTGGTGCTGGTGGGCGTGATGATGACCTCCTCCTTCAAGGAAATCAAGTGGGACGACATCAGCGAGGCCATCCCCGCCTTCTTCGCCGGCATTTTCATGGCCCTGTGCTACAGCATCTCCTACGGCATTGCCATGGGCTTCATCACCTACTGCATTGTCAAGGTGTGCAAGGGCGAGGCCAAAAAGGTCCATCCCATCCTGTGGGTGGTCACTGCTTTGTTCATTTTGAACTTCATCTTGCTG
>CALWIE010000012.1 GCA_944380625.1 uncultured Clostridia bacterium | reverse complement strand
TACTTGCAGTTCTTGATGGGCAGGTCGTCGCAGTAGAGGGCCTTGCCAGTGACAATGGCGCGGCCGTCCTGGCGGCGGCGGACTTTGCCGATATGCCGGAATTCGCTCATGCCTGTTCTCCTCCCTTAACGATAGATTGAACAGCCTCGATCACCTGATAGTGGCTGATGCAGCGGCAGTAGTTGCCGCTGAGGGCCTCTTCGATCTCCTCCTCGGTGGGGGAGGGGTTCTGGTTCAGCAGGGACTTCACTGCGATGATGATGCCCGGGGTGCAGAAGCCGCACTGGAAGGCGCTGTGCTCCAAGAAGGCCTCCTGGATAGGGTCCAGCTCCCCGGTGACGGGGTCCGCCAGCCCTTCGATGGTGGTGATCTCCTTGCCCCCACATTCCACCGTGAGGGTGACGCAGGACGCCACCGCCTTGCCGTCGATCAGCACGGCGCAGCAGCCGCAGGCGCCCTCCCCGCAGGACAGCTTGGTGCCCGTGAGGCCCAGGCGCTCCCGCAGAGTCTCCAGCAGCGTTTCAGATTCCGGGATCTGCCCCAGTCTCCGGCCGATGGAGAACTGGTAGGTTTTCCCGTTGACGTGTAACGTCAGCTCGTTACTCATGACGCATTGCTCCTTTCTTCTGTGGCCGATGTTCCAGGGCCCGGGGCAGGGGCCGGGGCCCTGGAGCCGCTAGTGTCATTTTATCAGCTTTTTGCACAAAATGGCAGCGCCCGAGATACAGGTTTTAGATTTTTTCACTCTCAGCCAAGACAGTAAAATTGTCGAAAAATATCTACCAGGAGCTTGTCTTTTCTCTCAAAATATGCTATAATAGATATTTGAGGAGCGAATGCCCTTCAAATAGCATTCCAGGGAAAAGAGGAAGAGCCTTGAACCGCATCCATTTCTTTGTAGAGGGGTCTCTGCGCAAGTACAGGGCCCGGTTTGAAAGCGTCTGCCCCGCCCCCATGACCGTCCCCAAGGGGCAAGACCTTTTGCGCCAGTGCGTCACCCAGGGGTGGCTCTACTACATTTTGGACGGGCTGGCCAAGGTCTACGTGGCCACCAGCGACGGCGGCGAGCAGATTGTGGAGTTTATGCGGCAGGACACCCTCATCGGCATGGACTGCATCGACATTGAGAACAAGTCGGTGGTCAGCATCGCCAGCGTGACGGAGATGCACGTGCTCCCCTTTACCCCGGACATCCTGCGGAAGATGATCTTCCAGGACCCGGAGCTGGGCTTTGACCTGGTAATCTACTACGGGGAAGTCCTGCGGGAGGTGGCCTTTATGGTGGGCAGCCTGGGGCACTCCAACCAGATGGTGCGGCTGGCCTCTTTTTTGTCCCTTTTGGTGGACACCCCCGAATACCGGAAAGAGGGGCGCATCCCCCTGACCCAGCAGGAGGTGGCCTCTTTTATCAATGTGTCCCGGGCCCAGCTGGCAAAGCTCTACGGGAAGCTGCGCAAAGAGGGAATTATCGACACGGGAAACCACTACGTGGCCGTTCTGGACGCGGACAAGCTCCAGGCTTACCGGGACATGTGACGCTCCCGGGAGAAACCTATAGGATACGGCAAAACCGGCGCGGGATTAAAAGCCCACGCCGGTTTTTTGTCACCAAAGGGGCGGCCCCGCATAGGATGGGGCAAGGGGACAAGGCGTCCCCGGAACATGTAGGAAAGGGGTAATCAAATTGGCAGAAGAGATCACCGGGATGGCCTGCGGCCTGTACGAGGGCCTGGCCCCCCTGCCCAAGGACCCGGTCCCCGGCATGGCCTATGTGCCCTACCAGCAGTGGAGCGCCGAGCTGCTCCCCCCGGAGCGGGCCCTGGACGCCGGGACGCTGTTTCCCGTTTTGGATAAGCCCTTTTACGGCAGAAGGGGGGAGCCCCGTTGAGTGAGGAACAACTGCTGCGCAAGCGCTATTACGCCGCCCAGTTCGCCTGCTGGGAGCTCCACCTGTTTTTGGACACCCATCCCAACAACAAGGAGGCCTCCCGCAGGCTGGAGGAGTACGCCGGCCGGGCGGCCAAGCTGAAAAAGGACTTTGAGGAAAAATACGGCCCCCTGGGGGAAAACGCCCAGGACACCAGCCGCTGGGCCTGGGTCAGCGAACCCTGGCCCTGGGAAAAGGAGGGCAACTGAATGTTCGTCTATGAAAAGCGGCTGCAATATCCCATCCGCATCAAGAACACCAACCCCCGCCTGGCGAAGATGATCATCAGCCAATACGGCGGGCCCCACGGGGAGATCGGCGCCTCCCTGCGGTACCTCAGCCAGCGCTATGCCATGCCCACCCCGGAGCTGAAGGCCATTTTGACGGACATCGGCACCGAGGAGCTCTCCCACCTGGAGATGGTGGGCACCATCGTCTACCAGCTGACCCGGAACATGACCCCGGAGCAGATCAAGGCCGCCGGCTTTGACGACTACTTTGTGGACCACACCGCCGGGGTCTATCCGGTGGCGGCCTCTGGGATGCCCTTCAGCGCCAGCACCTTCTCGGTCACCGGCGACACTATCGCCGACCTCCAGGAGGACCTGGGGGCCGAACAGAAGGCCCGGATGACCTATGACAACATCCTCCGCTTTACCGACGACCCCGACGTGCGGGACCCCATCAAGTTCCTGCGGGAGCGGGAGATCGTCCACTTCCAGCGCTTCGGCGAGGGGCTGCGCATCCTCACCGACAAGCTGGACTCCAAAAACTTCTACGCCTTCAACCCCTCTTTCGACAAGGGGTGAGAAAGGGAAAAAGGGGCCGCCTTTTGGGCGGCCCCTTTCCCTTTTCCCGAGGGGGTTTGCCTTTTCCGGCTGGGTGCTGTATACTGTTACCCAGAGTGTAAAAGGAGGGATAAGCCATGGGCTATCAGGAGATCAACGGGAAAACCATCGACCGGTGGTGCGAAGAGGGCTGGGAGTGGGGGCGGCCCATCTCCCACGAGGTTTTCCAGCAGGCCCAAAAGGGCCGGTGGGAGGTGTTCCTCACCCCCACAAAGCCGGTGCCCCACAGCTGGTTGGGGGAGCTCTCCGGCAAGCGGGTGCTGGGCCTTGCCAGCGGCGACGGCCAGCAGATGCCCATTTTCGCCGCTTTGGGGGCCTGCTGCACCCTGCTGGACTACTCCGCCGCCCAGTGCGAGAGCGACCGGGCCGTGGCCCGGCGGGAGGGGTATGAGATCCAGATCCTCCAGGCGGACATGACAAAGCCCCTCCCCTTCCCCGAGGGGGCTTTCGACCTGGTTTTTCACCCGGTTTCCAACTGCTATGTGGAGCAGGTGGAGCCCATCTTCCGGGAGTGCTTTCGGGTGCTCAAGCCCGGGGGCGCCCTTTTGGGAGGCTATGACAACGGCTTTAACTACCTCTTCGACGAGGAGGAGACCCAGCTGCGCTACAGCCTCCCCTTTAACCCTTTGAAGGACGAGGCCCTCTACCGGGAGTCGGTGGAGAACAACTGGGGCATCCAATTTTCCCACACCCTGGAGGAACAGCTGGGGGGCCAGCTTCGGGCGGGCTTTGCCCTGGAAGACCTCTACGAGGACGCAAACGGCTCGGGGCCCCTCCACCAGCGGGGGGTGCCCACGTTCCTGGCCACCCGGTGCGTAAAACCCCGCTAATCCATAAGGAAACTCCCGCCGGGGGGACAAAAAACCGGCCCCGATACGGGGCCGGTTTTTTCACCGGAAAATTCACATGCCGTAGATGGCCTCGGGGGCCAGGATCTCGAAGCCGTTGGCGTGGAGGGCCTCGGCGGCCTTCTGGCCGTTGTCCAGGCGGATGATCACATAGGCCTTGCCCTGGTCCCGGCTGATGAAGGCGTACATGTACTCCACGTCGAAGCCCTCGTCGGAGAGCAGCCGCACCGCCTTGGAAAAGGCGCCGGGCTTGTCGTCGATCCCCACGGCGATCACCTTGGTGAGGGTCACGGTCATGCCGTGGGCCTTGAGGGCCTCCACGGCCTCCTTGGGCTTGTCCACGATCACCCGGAGGATGCCGAAGTCCCGGGTGTCGGCCACAGAGATGGCGCGGATGTCGATGTTGGCCTGGGCCAGCACCTCGGTGACCTCCGCCATGCGGCCGGGCTTGTTCTCAATAAACACAGAAAGCTGCTGAATCTGCATACAGTCACGTTCCTCTCCTAAAAGATCGTCGTTCTATCTGGGACTATTATACCAAAGGAAGGGCCGCTTGGCAAGGGCCGGCGGGGCCTTCCCACCGGGCCTGCAAAAGGGCGGGCCCTTCCCCCTTTTTACTTTTTCCGCTTGTCGATGACCCGCTTGGCCTTGCCCTCGCTGCGCTCGATGGACTTGGGCTCTAAGAGGGTGATCTTGGCGGAGATGTTCAGGGTAGAGCGCAGCGCGTCGGCAATGGCGTGCTCCACCCGCTCCAGGTTGCGGACGGTGTCGGAGAAGATGCTCTCGTTCATCTCCACCTGAACCTCCAGGGTGTCCAGGTTGTTTTTCCGGTCCACGATCATCCGGTAGTTGGGGTCCATGCCAAGATCCAGCAGCACGCTCTCGATCTGGCTGGGGAACACGTTGATGCCCCGGATGATGAGCATGTCGTCGGTGCGGCCCCGGGGCTTGGTCATGCGGACGGTGGTGCGGCCGCAGGCGCACTTCTCGTGGGTGAGGGAGCAGATGTCCCGGGTGCGGTAGCGGATCAAGGGCAGGGCCTCCTTGCCGATGCAGGTGAACACCAGCTCCCCCTCTTCCCCGTCGGGCAGCTGCTCGCCGGTGGCGGGGTCGATGATCTCCGGGTAGAAGAAGTCCTCCTGGACGTGCATGCCGTTTTGCTCCTGGCACTCGCAGGCAACCCCAGGTCCGGCGATCTCCGAGAGGCCGTAGATGTCGTAGGCCTTGATGGCCAGGGACTTCTCGATCTCCCGGCGCATCTCCTCGGTCCAGGGCTCGGCGCCGAAGATGCCGATGCGCACCCGCAGGCTTTCGGGGTCGATGCCCTTGTCCCGGACGGTCTCGCCGATGTACATGGCGTAGCTGGGGGTGCAGGCCAGGATGTCGGAGCCGTAGTCCTGGAGGATCTGCACCTGGCGGTTGGTGTTGCCGGAGGACACGGGGATGACGGTGGCCCCCATCTTCTGGGCGC
>CALWIE010000011.1 GCA_944380625.1 uncultured Clostridia bacterium | reverse complement strand
AGGGTTTTCTCGTAGCGCATGGAGGCGTCGGTGCGCAGCCCCAGCCGGGTGGAGGATTTCCGCACGCTTACGGCGTCGAAGTTGGCGCTCTCCAGCAGCAGGCTGTCGGTGTTGTCCTCAATCTCCGAGTCCAGGCCGCCCATGATGCCGGCGATGGCCACGGGCTGGCCCTTGCAGCAGATCATCAGGGTGTTCTCGTTCACCTTGCGCTCCTGGCCGTCCAGGGTGGTAAAGGAGAAGGGCGCCTCAAAGCGCTTTACCTCAATCTGGTCCACCTTGGCGCAGTCGAAGGCGTGCATGGGCTGTCCCATCTCCAGCATCAGGTAGTTGGTCAGGTCCGCCAGCAGGTTGATGGCCCGGCTGCCGCAATAGAACAGGCGGATGCGCATGTCCACAGGGCTCACCTTTTTCTGGATGTTGCGGACCTTCAGCCCCGCGTAGCGGTAGCACAGGTCGTCCTGGACGTCGATCTGGATGGGGTCCAAGTGGTCGTAGGCCTCCAGGGAGACGGTTTCCAGGGGCTTCAGCTCCCGGCCGGTGAGGGCGGAAAACTCCCGGGCAATGCCGTAATGGCCCCACAGGTCGGGGCGGTTGGTCAGGGACTTGTTGTCCACCTCAAAGACCGTGTCCCGGATGGCGTACAGCTCGGTCACGTCCACGCCCAAGGGGGTGCCCTCCGGCAGCTCCATCAGGCCGGAGTGGTCGTCGGAGATGCCCAGCTCCCTTTCCGAGCAGCACATGCCGTGGCTCTCGCACCCGGCGATGGTGGCCGTCTGGATCTCCTGGCCGGCGACCATGCCCCCCTCCTTGACGAAGGGGACGGTCATGCCCTCCCGCACGTTGGGGGCGCCGCAGACCACGTCCCAGACCTTGTCGCCGGTGTCCACCTGCAGGAGGTGGAGCTTCTGGGAGCTGGGATGGGCGCTGACAGAGAGGATCTTGCCGGCCACCACGTCCCGCAGGTCCTGGCCCTTGTGGATAATATCCTCCACCTCGGCGGTGGAGAGGGTAAACCGGTGGATGAGGGCTTCCAGGTCCAGGCCCGAAAGGTCCACAAAGTCACCGATCCAGTTCATAGAGATCAACATGGCAGTTCTTCCCCCTTCCTCATTCGTGCTTGAACTGGCTCAAGGCCTTCAGGTTGCCGCTGTTCAAATCCCGGATGTCCTTGATGCCGTACTTCATCATGGCCAGGCGGGTCAGCCCCAGGCCGAAGGCGAAGCCCGTGTACTCCTCCGGGTCGATGCCGCCCATTTTCAGCACGTTGGGGTGGATCATCCCGCAGGGGCACAGCTCCAGCCAGCCGGAGTTCTTGCAGCTGGGGCAGCCCTCGCCGCCGCAGATCAGGCAGGAGATGTCCAGCTCGAAGCCGGGCTCCACAAAGGGGAAGAACCCGGGCCGCAGCCGCACGGTAATGTCCCGCTCGAACACCTCGGAGAGCATGGTCTTCATAAAGTAGATCAGGTTGGAGATGGAGATGTTCTTGTCGATCATCAGGCCCTCCATCTGGAAGAACGTGGTCTCATGGCAGGCGTCGGTGGACTCGTTGCGGAAGCACCGGCCCGGGAACACCGCCCGCAGGGGGGCGCCATACTTTTTCATAATGGCGTTCTGGGCCGCGGAGGTGTGGGTCTTCAGCAGCTGGCCGTTGGAGAGGTAATAGGTGTCCTGCATATCCCGGGCGGGGTGGTGCTTGGGGATGTTCACCGCCTCGAAGCACTCGTAGTCGGTGACGATCTCCTTGTAGTCCTCAATGGTAAAGCCCATGGAGGAGAAGATCTCCTCCAGCTGCCGCTGCACCAGGGTGATGGGGTGGTAAGACCCCTCCGACAGGTCCACGGGCAGGGTGACGTCGTACTGCTCGGCAGAGGCGATGAGCTGCTCCTCCTCGGCGGCGCGGATCTTCTCCACCTGCTGGGAGACGCCCTCTTCCACCTGCTTTTTCAGCTGGTTAATCAGCTGGCCCATCTCTTTTTTCTGGTCGCCGGCCACGGACTTTAAGCCCTTTAACAGCTCGGTGACAGAGCCCTTCTTGCCCAGGTAGGCCACCCGCAGCTTTTCCACAGCTTCGCTGTTGCGGGCCTCTTCCAGCTCCTTGGAAAAGCGCTGGCGCAGGGCTTCGATCTGTTCTTTCATCTGTGCAAACCTTCCTTCCTATGTGGGAAAATCGGGGACAAAAAAACTCCGCCCCCAAAAAAAGGGGCGAAGTGAGAAAATTCTTACTACGCGGTACCACCCAATTTCGCCTGGCCGCTCCCTTTGGAAAAAGGGGGACAGGCCTCGTTCCCGGCCGGTAACGGGGCCTGCCGTCGGCGCCTAGTGGGCGGGGGAAAACCCTGCCGTTGAGCGCCGCCGCTCCGAAAGGAACTTCCCCCCGCTTGCCTCAGGGCTCCGCTTGCAGCCGGTGGCGGGGCCTCTCTGCCAGGGCGGGGCGGGGGTACTTTCTTTCATCCGCGCGTTTCTACTATCATACCACAACCGGCCGGACGATTCAAGGGGGAGCGGCGCATTTTCTGGGGTGGGCCGCCGGCCCAGGAAGGAAAAAGGGGGCCCGCAGGCCCCCTTTGGCGTCATTTTGTCCCCTTGATGAGGGGGGAGATCTTTTTGTACACCACAAAGGTGATGGCCACGTCGCACAGGGCTTTGAAGAAGGTGAAGGGGGCGTTGAAGATCCACAGGGCCTGGACCAGATTTTCCACCGAGGGGAGGATCAGCCGGTAGGCGTCCAAAATGGCCTCCAGGGGCATCATGCCCGCGGCCACGTAGAAGGGGTAGGAGATGAAGTAGTTGATGGGGAAACTCATCACGGCCATCACCGCCGCCCCCAGCAGGGACCCCCACAGGGCCCCCCAGCGGTCCCGGCGGTACTTGTAAAAGAGCCCGGCGGGGATCACGAAGGTGGCGCCCATCAAAAAGTTGCACAGCTCCCCCACGCCGCCGGTGGTGGAGAGGGCCAGGTTGATGACGTTTTTGATCAGGCACACCACCACCCCGCTGACGGGCCCCAGGGCGAAGGAGGCGATCAGGGCGGGGAGCTCGGAAAAGTCCAGCTTGATGAAGCTGGGGATGATGGGCACGCTGAAGCTCAAAAACATCAGCACAGTGGCCACGGCGCCTAAAATGGCGGTCATGGCGATTTTTCGGGCGGCGTCTTTCTTTTGCATCGAACCAGTCCTTTCGGGTAAATTTTGGTTCGCAAAAGACCGAGGGGTGGAAAAAGGCATAAAAATACCCGGAGCCGCGCAAAACGGCCCGGGGCCTTTCGATGAAGTGGAGACGGGCGGAAAGCCGCCCCAAAATCTTCTCTCATCCGGACTTTGCCGCAAAAAGCGGTTCACCGTCGGTGCTGGAATCACACCAGCTCGGCGGAGAGGAGGCCTCTCCGTTCGCAGACTGTACTGCCGGTAAGGAATTGCACCTTGCCCCGAAGATCATTTGCTGGTATCATTCTAGTACAGAGATCGGACCTTGTCAAGGGAGGAAGATGAACATGAAACTCTTTTGCCGCCACGAGATGCAGCGTTTGGAGAGCGCCGCCCAGGACGCCGGCGTGCCCCTCTCCCAGCTGATGGAAAACGCAGGGGCCGCCCTGGCCCAGGAGGCGGAGCGCCGCTGCCGCCCCCTGGAGGGAAAGCGGGTGGTGCTTCTGTGCGGGAAGGGCAACAACGGGGGCGACGGGTTTGTCTGCGCTGGGCTCATGGCCCAGCGGGGGGCCTTGTGCACGGTGGTCCTGGTCCAGGGGCTCCCCGCCACGGGCCTTGCGGGGGAGGCCTTTTCCCGCCTGCCCCAGCAGGTGGCCGTCCTCTACGGGGAGGACC
>CALWIE010000010.1 GCA_944380625.1 uncultured Clostridia bacterium | reverse complement strand
GTGAACTTGCCGTCGCTGTAATCGCAGCGGTAGGACTGGTTGGCGGTCACCTTGCCCTCCAGCATCTCCTCGGAGATGGGGTCCTCCACCTGGCTTTGGATGATCCGGCGCAGGGGACGGGCGCCGTAGTTGGGGTCGTAGCCCTTGTCGGCCACGGCGGCCACGGCGGCGTCGGTGGACTGCATCTGGATGTCCATTTCGGAACGCTTCTTCTCCAGGGCGGAGAGCATCTTCCGGGCGATCTTCTGGGTGTCGTCCTTTGTCAGCTTGTGGAAGACGATAATGTCGTCCACCCGGTTTAAGAACTCCGGCCGGAAGAGGGCCTTCAGCTCGCCCAGGACAAGCTCCCGGGTCTTTTCAAAATCGGCCTCTTGGGAGGCCTCCTCCGAAGAGGCCTGGCTGAACCCCAGCCCCTTTTGCTTTTCGGTGATGAGCCGGGCGCCCACGTTGGAGGTCATGATGATGACGGTGTTCTTAAAGTCCACAGTCTTGCCCTGAGAGTCGGTAACGCGGCCGTCCTCCAGGATTTGCAGGAGGATGTTGAACACATCCGGGTGGGCTTTTTCGATCTCGTCGAAGAGCACCACCGAGTAGGGCTTGGTGCGCACCGCCTCTGTCAGCTGGCCGCCCTCGTCGTAGCCCACATAGCCGGGAGGGGACCCCACCAGCCGGGAGACTGTGTGCTTTTCCATATACTCGGACATGTCGAAGCGGACCATGGCCTTTTCGTCCCCGAACATGGCCTCGGCCAACGCCTTGCACAGCTCAGTCTTGCCCACGCCCGTGGGTCCCAGGAAGATGAAGGAGCCAATGGGCCGGTTCTTGTCCTTGAGGCCCACGCGGCCCCGGCGGATGGCCTTGGCAATAGCGGTGACAGCCTCCTCCTGGCCGATGACACGCTTGTGGAGGGTGTCCTCCAGACGGAGCAGCCGCTGGCTTTCCTCTTCCGTCAGCTGGGTGACAGGGACCCCGGTCCACATGGAGACGATGTCCGCAATGTCCCCGGGGACCACCACGCTGTTGCTCCGCTCGTTCTTGGCGGACCAGGCGTCCTTGGCCCGTTCCAGCTGGTCCTGGAGCTCCTTCTCCTTGTCCCGGAGGGAAGCGGCCTGCTCGAAATCCTGGGCGTTTACGGCCGCAGCCTTGTCGATTTCGATCTCTTTGATCTTCTTCTCCAGCTCCTGGAGGTCTTCCGGGGCAGTGAAGGTGCGCAGGCGCACCCGGGAGGCGGCCTCGTCGATCAGGTCGATGGCCTTGTCGGGCAGATACCGGTCGGCGATATACCGGGAGGAGAGCTTCACGGCGGCTTCGATGGCCTCGTCGGTGATCTGCACCTTGTGGTGGGCCTCATACCGGTCCTTCAGGCCCTTCAGAATCTGGACGGCCTCCTCTTCGGAGGGCTCCCCCACCATGACAGGTTGGAACCGGCGCTCCAGGGCGGCGTCCTTTTCGATGTGCTTGCGGTACTCGTTGATGGTGGTGGCGCCGATGACCTGGAAGTCCCCCCGGGCCAGGGCGGGTTTTAGGATGTTGGCGGCGTCGGCGGAACCCTCGGCGGAGCCTGCGCCGATGATGGTGTGCAGCTCGTCAATAAAGAGGATGATGTTCCCATCCTGCTTTACCTCGTCGATGGCGCTCTTGATGCGCTCCTCAAAATCGCCCCGGTACTTGGTGCCGGCTACCATGCCGGTCAGGTCCAGGGAGACCAAGCGCTTGTCTTTGAGCAGCTCGGGCACTTCCCCCGCCTGGATCTTCAGGGCCAGTCCCTCGGCCACAGCGGTCTTGCCCACGCCGGGCTCGCCGATGAGCACAGGGTTATTCTTGGTGCGGCGGCAGAGGATCTGCACCACCCGCTCGATCTCCTTTTCCCGGCCGATCACAGGGTCTATCTTCCCCTCCCGGGCAAGCTTTGTCAAATCCCGGCCAAACTGGTCCAAGGCCTTGCCCCCCTGGGCGGCCTCCTCCCCACCGGGGCGGGCCTCCCCCTTGCCGCTGAAAGAGGCGTTGCTGAGCATGGCGGAGAGCTCGGAGACGATCCGGTTGGGGTCCGCTCCCAGAATCTGCAAAAACCGCATGGCGTAGCTCTGGCCGTCCTCGATGATGGCGATGAGCAGATGCTCCGTGCCCACGTAGGCATTGTGGAGCTGGGCCCCCGCCATTGCCGCCACCTGGAGGATCCGCTTGGTGCGGGGAGTGAAATCGTCGGGAGACAGGGACGTGGGGTCCCCTGCGCCGATGCGCTCCCGGATCAGTTTTTCAAAGGCCTCGGCGGTGACTCCCAGTTTGTTGAGGACCGTGTAGGCCACGCCGGTGCCCTCTTTCAGAAGGCCCAGCATCACATGTTCGCTGCCGATGTAATCATGGCCCAGGCCCTCCGCCGAGGAGATGGCCAGGTTCATGGCGTTGTTGGCTTTTTCCGTAAATCCGTTGAATCGATAGGTCATAGAGATCCCTCCTTGATCTTTCCGCAGAGCTCCCGGACCATTTGGGCCCGGAGCACGTCGCGTTCGTTTTGGTCCAATTGCTTTCCGGCCTTCGCCATCAGGGTGGCGGGCTGGACGTTTATCATAAGGGCGTTGAGCTCCTCTGTGGAGACGCCTTGGAGTACACCGGTGGAGACGCCGAAGCGTATATAGGAGAGCAGCTCCATAAATTCCCCGCTGGAGAGGACCCGGGCGGTCTTGCAGATGCCGGCGGCCCGGCCGATCTTGTCCTGCCAGGCGATGTCCCCGCTCATCCGGGAACGGGCCCGGCGCTCCTCCTCCATAAGCTGCACCGTGATGGATTGCAGGTTTTCCACGGCCTCGGTCTCGCTGAGGCCCAGGGTGATCTGGTTGGAGAGCTGGTACATGGCCCCGGTGATCTTGCTGCCCTCCCCATAGGTGCCGCGGATAGTCAGCCCCAGCTTAGAGAGGTTGGAGCTGATGCGGGACATGGCCCCGCTCTCGGTGAGGGCGGGCAGGTGGAGCATCACAGAGGCCCGCATCCCGGTGCCCAGATTGGTGGGGCACTGGGTGAGGTACCCGAACTCCGGGTCGTAGGCAAACTCCAGGGACTCGCTGAGGAGGGTGTCGATGCGGTCGGCGGTCTCGGCGGCCTCCTTGAGGGAGAGCCCTTCCCGCAGCACCTGGATGCGCAGGTGGTCCTCCTCGTTGATCATGATGGAGATGCCCTCGTCCGCCGAGACCAAAAGGGCCTTGCCCCGCCGGTCCGAGACAAACTCCGGACTGACGATGTGCCGCTCTACCAGGGACACCGCCTCCTCTTCCGAGGCGCTCTCCAAGGGGAGAAAGGAAAACTCCCGGGAGAGGATGCTGTTGCCGGAGAGCAGGGCGTCCCGCACCCTCTTTTCCACCTCTTCCCGCTGCTTGGCGGACGCCCGGGCGGGAAAGGGGAACTGTTTTAAATTCCTGGCCAGGCGCACCCGGGTGCTGCACACCACATCGGCGCAGTTGCCGGCCTTTTCATACCATTTTACCGTTTCAGCCATGACCTTCCATCTCCTTGATCGCATCACGCAGCTGGGCGGCGGTTTCAAAATCCTGTTTTTCCACGGCCTCCTTCAAAAGCCGCTTTTTTTCTTCCAGGGGCGATTCGGCCACGGGCATCATCTCGTGCCGGCCGCCTGCAATCCGCAGGGCGGAGCCCCCGGGGACCTTCCCCTTGTGGCGGGTGGTGCCGTGGATCCGCTGGATCACAGGGACCAGCTGGCTGCGGAAGGTCTCGTAGCACTGGGCGCAGCCGATCTTTCCCGAACGGGAGATCTCCTCGAAGCTGGCGCCGCAGCCGGGGCACCGGGCCGCCTGGCTGCCGCCGGGGGCCTTGCCGATAAACCCGCCCAAAAGGCTTCCCAGGTCCATATCCCACCCCCCGTGAAGGTGGAGGTAGCCCTCTTTCTGGGCGCACTCCTGGCAGAGGTGGTGTTCGGTGAGCCTTCCGTTGACGATGGTTTTGATATGGGTGGTAGCGGGTTTCTTCCCGCAGGATTGACAGAGCATGATGATACCTCCTTTACGCCCGCGTGGCCAGCAGCATGTTCTTATAGATGGACGCCCGCACCAGATCCCGGATCTCCTTGGGCACCGGGGCAAGGGCTTGGTCGGAGCAGGCCGCCCGCAGCAGGGCGGCGCTGGAGCTGTCCAGCATCCCTCCCTGGAGAAGGTTTGCGGTCATGGCCCGGGCAGAGGCGGCGTCCAGGCTGTCCCCCACGCTGTTTACAATGTGCATGATCATATCGGATTTGGAAAGCCGCATACGGGTGATGCGGATATACCCGCCGCCCCCCCGCCGGCTCTCCACAATGTACCCCTGCTCTGGTGTAAAGCGGGAGGTGAGCACGTAGTTGATCTGGCTGGGGACGCAGCCCAGGTAATTTGCAAGCTCGTTGCGCTGGATCTCCGCCGTGCCGTTCTCTTGATTGAGCAGGTTTAAAATATAGTTGGCGACGCTATCGCTGATGCGCATTTCTTTCACCCATCCTCTTTCCTATGCGGTCTTTTCTATCCTTAGTTTTTGACCTTCATTGACTTTAATTATACGGCTTTGAGAGGAAAGGTCAAGGTCAAACAAAGTCAAATTATGCAAGTCAGGCGAGCCATACTCACTCAAACTCTCTCATGCTCCTGTTTTCTCACGAAATGGAGATTTTAAAAAAACCTTTTCCC
>CALWIE010000009.1 GCA_944380625.1 uncultured Clostridia bacterium | reverse complement strand
GGGCGGTGCTGTTCGACGCCTTCGGGGGCGTGGCAGGCATGGGCCAGAGGGAGTTCCCTCAAATCTACCCCCAGCCGGGCTATGTGGAGCACGACCCGGTGAAGATCTTGCAGACCACCCTCTACGCCATGCGCCAGGCGGTGGAGGAGGGGGGCATCCACGCCGGGGACATTGCCGCCATCTCCATCACCAACCAGCGGGAGACCACCGTGGCCTGGGACGCCCAGACGGGCATTCCCGTGTGCAACGCAATTGTGTGGCAGTGCCGGCGCACCGCCCCCGAGTGCGAGCGCCTGCGGGCGGCGGGCCTCGCGGACTATATCCGGGACACCACGGGGCTCCTCATCGACCCCTACTTCTCCGGCACCAAGATGAAGTGGATTTTGGAGAACGTCCCCGCGGCCCGGGCTCTGGCGGACCGGGGCCGGCTGCGCCTGGGCACCATTGACACCTGGCTCGCCTACTCCCTGACGGACGGGGCCGCCTTTGTCACCGACGTGACCAACGCCTCCCGCACCATGCTCTTCGACATCCGCCGCCAGCGCTGGGACGAAAACCTCCTCAGGGAGCTGGGCATCCCCCGCAGCGCCCTGCCCCGGGTGTGCGAGAGCGGGGAGATCGTGGGCATGTGCAGCGCCGATGTGCTGGGCCAGGAGGTTCCCATCGCCGCCATGGCCGGGGACCAGCACGCGGCCCTGTTCGGCCAGTGCTGCTTCCGGGAGGGCATGGCCAAAACACCTACGGCACCGGCTGCTTTGTACTGATGAACACCGGGGAGAAACCCGTCGCCTCCAAAGAGGGGCTGCTCACCACCATCGCCTGGAAGCTCAACGGCCGCACCACCTATGCCCTGGAGGGAAGCGCCTTCAACGGGGGCAGCGCCATCCAGTGGCTGCGGGACGAACTGCAGCTCATCAAGACCCCCCAGGAGGCCGACCAGCTGGCCGAGACCGTGGAGGACACCGGGGACGTGGCCTTTGTCCCGGCCTTTACGGGGCTGGGGGCCCCCTACTGGGACATGTATGCCCGGGGGGCCCTGCTGGGGGTGACCCGGGGCACCACCCGGGCCCACCTGTGCCGGGCTGTTTTGGAGAGCATCGCCCTGGAGAGCGCCGACCTGGTGCGGGCCATGGAGCGGGAGGCCGGCGTCCCCATTCCCGAGCTCCGGGTGGACGGGGGCGCCTCCCGCAGCCGGTTTCTCATGCAGTACCAAGCGGATATTTTGAACGCCCAGGTCACCCGGCCCCGGTGCCTGGAGACCACCGCCCTGGGCTCCGCCATGATGGCGGGCCTGACCGTGGGCCTGTGGGACAGTCTGGAGGAGCTCTCCTCCCTGTGGCGGGAGAGCGCCGCCTTTTCCCCCGCTTTCCCCGAGGAGCGCCGCCAGAGGGATCTGGCCCGCTGGCATGAGGCCGTCCAGCGGAGCAAGGGCTGGGCCCGCGGTGCGTGACCGTACGGGAAGATTCGCGCTATGGGGCGGCGGCTTAGCGCCCGCGCTGTGCTAATCGCAAGCTCGCGTTCGCGAGGGGTAGGCGACTGCCGTTTTGCAAAAAGGCAACAGCCGCTCCGCTGCTCTAGCCACCCGCTCTAGAGAGCGGAGCGCAAGCGAGCGACGGCGCGTCATGCCCGGGGCGCAGCCCCCGCGGCCACGCGCCTGCTTCTTGACGGGAGCTCTTCTTTCTGTTACAATCGCTTTACCAAGATAGAGAGGTGAAGTCTGTGATCTCCATTATCGACTACGGCGCGGGCAATCTCCAAAGCGTGGAGAAGGCCCTGCGCCACATCGGCTGTGATTGCCAAGTCACCGCGGACCCCGGGGCCCTGCTTGCCTCCCAGGCCGCGGTGCTGCCCGGGGTGGGCTCTTTCGGCGACGCCATGGAACAGCTTCGGGCCCGGGGCCTGGAGCAGCCCATCCACGCTTTTGTGGACTCCGGCCGGCCCTTTTTAGGGATCTGCCTGGGGCTGCAGATCCTCTTTGAAGAGAGCGAAGAGTCCCCCGGCGTTCCGGGCCTGGGGCTCCTGCAGGGGAAGATCCTCCGCCTGCCCGGGGACAAGGGGTTGAAGATCCCCCACATCGGATGGAATTCCCTCTCCCTGAAGGAGGGCGAGCCGCTGTTTTCCGGCTTGCCGGAGGAGCCCTTCGTCTACTTCGTCCACTCCTATTACCTCCGGGCCCAAGAGGACGTGGTCGCCGCCACGGCGGAGTACGGGACCCTTATCCACGCGGCGGTCCGCAAGGGCAACTTGATGGCCTGCCAGTTCCACCCGGAGAAGAGCGGCGCCGTGGGCCTCAGGATTTTGCAGAATTTCGCCGCCATGGGAAAGGGGGAGAGGTAACATGTACGCCAAACGGATCATCCCCTGCCTGGACCTGAAAAACGGCCGGGTGGTGAAGGGGACCAATTTCGTGGGCCTACGGGACGCGGGGGACCCGGTGGAGTGCGCCGTGGAGTACGACCGCCAGGGAGCGGACGAGCTGGTGCTGCTGGACATCACCGCCTCCTCCGACGGCCGGGACATCATGCAGGACATCGTCACCCGGGTGGCGGAAAGCATTTTCATCCCCTTCACCGTGGGGGGCGGCATCCGCACCGTGGAGGACTTCACCCGGATCCTCCGGGCCGGGGCGGACAAGGTGTCCGTCAATTCCGCCGCCCTCCGGGACCCGTCCATCATCCAAGAGGCGGCCTACAAATTCGGCAGCCAGTGCGTGGTGGTGGCCATGGACGCCAAGCGCCGCCCAGAAGGGGGATGGACCCTGTACCTAAACGGCGGTCGGGTGGACACAGGCAAGGACGCCCTCCAGTGGGCCCGGGAGGCCGAGCGCCTGGGGGCCGGGGAGATCCTCCTCACCAGCATGGACTGCGACGGCACCAAGGCGGGCTACGACCTGGAGCTGACCCGGGCCGTCTCCGAGGCGGTGGGCATCCCGGTGATCGCCTCCGGCGGCGCGGGGACCCTGGGGCATTTTTACGACGCCTTCACCCAGGGCAAGGCGGACGCGGTGCTGGCCGCCAGCCTGTTCCACTTTCGGGAGATCCAAATCCCCGACCTGAAGGAGTACCTGGCAGGGCGGGGGATCCCCGTGCGCCCAGGAGCCGTGCTGTGACCTTGAGGTCCCTCCGGCGGGGCCCTCCGGGAGGAAATTATTTTCCGGGAAGGGGTTGACTTTCCCGGAAAACCTGCTATAATTAATACTGCCGTTCGGGAAGGACGGCAAGAGATAGCGGTATTGTGTAAGGGTAGCACAGCAGACTCTGACTCTGTTTGTCTGGGTTCAAATCCTGGTACCGCTGCCAAAAGCCTCGGTTTGTAGAGAGCCGAGGCTTTTTTACGAGGTGTGGCTCAGTTTGGTAGAGCGCTACGTTCGGGACGTAGAAGTCGCAGGTTCAAATCCTGTCACCTCGACCAAAAAGGATTCTGATAATCAGAATCCTTTTTTCTTTTTATAAAAAGAAGGTGAACGAATATGGTTGGCATTACCTCAATAAATGGATTTCCTGCCTTAATGAGT
>CALWIE010000008.1 GCA_944380625.1 uncultured Clostridia bacterium | reverse complement strand
GCCTTCTTCACCATCTCGGCGGGGATGCCGGTGCCGCCGTGGAGCACCAGGGGCATGGTGCCAGTCTTCTCCTGGATCTTGGCCAGCACGTCGAAGTTGAGGCCCTGCCAGTTTTCGGGGTACACGCCATGGATGTTGCCGATGCCGGCAGCCAGCATGTCCACACCCAGGTCGGCAATGCGCTTGCACTCGTCGGGATCGGCCACTTCGCCGCCGCCCACAACGCCGTCTTCCTCGCCGCCGATGGCGCCGACCTCGGCCTCCACAGAGATGCCCTTCTCGCCGGCGATGCGGATGATCTCCTTGGTCTTCTCGATGTTCTCCTCAATGGGATAGTGAGAGCCGTCGAACATGACGGAGGAGAAGCCGGCCTCCATGGCGCTGAGGGCGCCCTCGTAGGTGCCGTGGTCCAGGTGCAGGGCCACGGGAACGGTGATGTTCAGTGTCTCCACCATGGCCTTGACCATGGCGGCCACAGTCTTGAAGCCGGTCATGTACTTGCCGGCGCCCTCGGACACGCCGAGGATCACAGGAGAGTTGCACTCCTGGGCGGTGAGCAGGATGGCCTTGGTCCACTCCAGGTTGTTGATGTTGAACTGGCCAACAGCGTACTTGCCTTCCTTGGCCTTGGTGAGCATTTCTTTTGCGGAAACTAACATAAAGCGTGCCTCCCAAAGGGTAGAATTTTGATTGAATTTATTATACTGGACAAACCGGGAAAAATCAACTCCCAGGGCGTTAATTGTTGTCCTTTCTTTGCAGCAGCACGGCGCAGATGATGATGGCGCCCTTGAAGGCGGTGCTCAGGTAGGGGTCCACGCCGATCAGGTTCAATAGGTTGTTCATCACGGCCACGATCAGGGTGCCGAATACCGTGCCGATCACAGAGCCCCGGCCGCCGGACATGCTGGTGCCGCCCACGATCACTGCGGCGATGGCGTCCATCTCAAAGCCGCTGCCGGCGCTGGCGTAGTCCATGGAGCCGATGCGGGAGGTCTGGATGATGGCTGCCACGGCCACCAAGAGGCCCGTCAGGGCGTACACCCGCCGCTTCACCTTGCGCACGTTGACGCCGGACAGGCGGGTGGTGCGCTCGTTGGAACCGATGGCAAACACGTAGCGGCCAAAGGTGGTGCGCTTGGAGATGAAGTACATGGCGGCGGCCGCAATGGCCCAGTAGAGAATGGGCATCAGCTGCTGGTCGCCGATAGAGAACCGGGCAATCTCCTTGTAGCCGTCGGGAAGGGTGGGGCTCTGGGTCTTCATGAAGTACTGGGTCACGCTGCGGAGGATCTGCATCGAGCCCAGGGTGGCGATAAAGGGCGGCATCTTCCCGTAGGAGATCAGCAGGCCGTTGCCCTCGCCCAAGAGGCTGCCAAAGGCCATGGCCGCCACCAGGGCGATGACGATGGCAGGCACCCCGCCCAAACCGATGGCGCCCAGCCAACCCCCGGGGCCGGAGTCCAGCAGCACCATGGTAAAGGCGCCCACAGCCACGTAAACCGAGCCCACGGACAGGTCGATCCCGCCGGAGATGATGACAAAGGTCATGCCCAGGGAGATGATGCCGATGGCCGCGTTGCCCCGCAGCAGGGAGATCCAGTTGTTCAGCCAGTTCATAAACCAGCCGCCAAAGCTGTCGTAGCTGGAGTTGAAGGTGAGGGCCAGGGTTTGGACCACCACCATTACGATCAGCGCGATCCCTGTGCTAAACAGGGGCGTAGACCGCCACAGCTCTTGAAAACGGGCAAAAAAGCCCTGTCTCTCTTTTTTTACATTATCCACTGATGGCCACCCTCTCTTCTCTTTCTCCGCCTGTAGCCAGGCGCATGATCTCCTGGTCGGTCATCTCGCTGCCCGCCAGCTCCCCCTGGATCCGGCCGTGGTACATCACCAGGGCGCGGTCGCAGATGCGGATGATCTCCTGGGCTTCGCTGGAGAGCACCACCACTGCCATGCCCTGCCGTGCCAGCTCCAGGATTGTGTCGTAAATGTCCTCCTTGGCGCCCACGTCCACCCCTTGGGTGGGGTTGTCAAAGATGAGGACTTTGGGCTCCGCGTTGAGCCACTTGGCCAAAACCACCTTCTGCTGGTTGCCGCCGGAGAGGCTGCCGATCAAATGGCGCTCGTCGTCCATTTTGATCTTCAAGCCCTCCACCTGCCGCTGGAAGGACTCCTTGACCTTGCCCCAGGAGATCCAGCCGAACTTGGCGTTTTGGGGGAAAGTGACGATGGAGCCGTTTTCCAGGATGCTCATATCCTTGATGATGCCGTTTTCCTTCCGGTCCCGGGGGACATAGCCGATGCCCAGGGCCTTGGCCTGCTGGGTGTTGCGTACATGCACCGCCTCTCCCTGCAGGAAGACTTGGCCGGCGCACTTGCCCCCGCTGCCGAAAATGGCCTGGAACAGCTCGCTGCGGCCGTCTCCCAAAAGGCCCGTAAAACCCAGGACCTCCCCGGCTTTCACCGAGAAGGAGATGCCGGAAAACCGGCCCGGCTGAGACAGGCCATCCACCCGGAGGACCTCCTCCCCCAGCTGGCGCTCCTGCCGGAGGGACTCGGTGCGCACGTCATGGCCCACCATGAACCGGGCCAGCTCGTCCACATTGGTGTCCTTCACCGCGCCCTGGGCCACCATGACACCGTCCCGCAGGACGGTGTAGCGGGTGCAGATCTCCATGACCTCCTTGAGCTTGTGGGAGATAAAGATGATGGCCACACCCTGGCTCTGCACGGTGCGCATCATGTCGAAGACCCGCTGGATCTCCGGCTCCGTCAGGGAAGTGGTGGGCTCGTCCATGATGATGATGGAAGCCTCCATCAAAAGGGCCCGGGCGATCTCCACGATCTGCTTGTAAGAGGCGTCCAGGTCCCGCACCATCGTGCGGGGGTCCAGGTCCACATCCATGCGCTGGAACACCTCTTGGCACCGCCGGCACATGGCCTTGGCGTCCAGGAAGCCCCCCTTCCCTTTGAGCTCCCGGCCGATGAACATGTTTTCAAAGACGGCCAGGTCGTTTACCAGGTTCAGCTCCTGGTGGATGAAGGCAATGCCCGCCTTCAGGGAATCCGCCGGGGCGTGGAAGGAAACCTGCTTCCCATCCAGCGAGACCGTTCCCGAATCCGCCGGGAGGATGCCGCCCAAGATGTTCATCAGGGTGGATTTCCCAGCGCCGTTTTCCCCCAACAGGGCGCAGATCTCGCCGCCCTGCAGGGAGAAATCTATATTCCGGAGCACGTCGTTGGCCCCGAAGGATTTGTAAATATTGCGCATTTCCAGCGTCATAGGCCGCCCTCCCCTTTATTTTGGAAAAAGGCTATGGGCACAGCCGCGCCATAGCCTTTTGCAATGCTATTCCAGAATGTACAGGAAAAAGGGATTAGTAGGGAGCGCTCTCGTCCAGGAACTCCTCAACGTTCTCGCGGTCCACAACAGTGGTGGGGATGATCTTCTCCTGCTCCACCTCTTCGCCCTTCAGGACGGAGACAGCCATGTCCACAGCGTCCTCGATCATAGAGGGGCTGTACAGGGCGGACTGGATCCAGATGTCCTCGTTCTCGGGCATCATGTTGAAGTACTCCTGCATACCGCCGCCGCCGGTGACAACCTTGATGTCGGTGCGGCCGGCCTCTTCAATGGCCTGGAGCACGCCGATGGAGGTCTCGTCGTCCATGGAGAACACGGCGTCGATCTGGGCGTTGGCAGCCAGCACGTCGGAGAAGTCAGACAGGCCGGCCTCGCGGGTGAACTCCGTGGCGTAGGTGATGACGTTCATGTCGGGAGCGATCTCAGCGATCTTCTCCTCAAAGCCCTTCTGGCGCAGCTCGGAAACAGAGCCGGAGCTGGGGACGTTGAGCATGACCACAGTGCCGGTCTCGCCGATCTTGTCCACAATGTACTCGGCACAGGCGGCGCCCATGCCCTCGTTATCGCCGGCCACATGGTACACGCCGTCGGCGTTGATGACAATATCAAAGTTCACAACCGGGATGCCGTCGTCGATCAGGCTCTGGATGGGATCCTCCATGCCTTCCCACTGGGGGTAGGCCACAACGGCCTGGGCGCCCCAAGTGCGCAGCTGGTCGATCTGATCGGTCATCTCCTCGGCGTTGTTGCTGGTGAGCAGGTTGTACTCCAGCACACCCTCTTCCTGGAGCTGCTCGCAGCGCTCCTGGGCAAAGTAGGCCACGCCGGAAACCCAGCCGTGGGTCACAGCGGGAGCCAGGATGCCCAGCTTGAAGGGCTCGGCGGAATCCTCTTCCCCGGCGGTGCTGGTGTCCTCAGCCTCGCTGGTGTCGCTGGAAGTGCTGCTGTCAGTGGTCTGGCTGCTGGAGCCAGTCCCGCTGGTCACAGAGGAGTTGTTTTCAGTGGTGCCACAGGCGGCGAAGGTCATGCAGACCAGGGCCAGGGCAAGCACCAAGGCAATTGCTTTCTTCATGGTTTTATGCCTCCTAGTTCAATGTACCTCGGAAAAATCGGGAGTTTGAATTAAAGTTACTATTGTTTAGACTTCCTCCCGTATCCATCGGTCATTATAGCAAACTTGCCAGGGCAATGCAAGAGGATTGTTAAAAATTTATTTACATTCCTCCAGAGGCTTTTTTCCTTGACAGCCCCCAGGTTTTAGTGCTAGATTGTAGGTGGAATTTTCTCTTTTTCTATACACTTTTTCTAAGGAAAGGACGGTATCGCAATGCTGAATTTACCCTTTCAAATTGACCTTTCCGGCAAGGTGGCCGTGGTAACCGGGGCGGGGGGCGTGCTGTGCAGCGTGTTCGCCCAAGCCCTGGCCCAGTGTGGCGCCAAGGTGGCCCTGCTGGACATCAACGAAGAGGCCGCCTCCAAGGCCGCCGGGGAGATCGCAGCCCAGGGGTACAAGGCCAAGGGCTACGCCTGCAACGTGCTGGACAAGGAGAGCTGCCTGGCCGCCCGGGAGCAGGTCCGTCGGGACCTGGGCACCTGCGACATCCTGATCAACGGCGCCGGAGGAAACAACCCCAGGGCCACTACGGACAAGGAATACTACGAGGCGGGAGACATCGTCCAAAAGGATTTGAAGTCCTTCTTCAATTTGGAGCCGGAAGGGGTTTCCTTTGTCTTCCAGCTGAATTTCCTGGGCACCTTGATCCCCACCCAGGTCTTTGCCGAGGACATGCTGGGCAAGGAGGACGTCTCCATCCTGAACGTGTCCTCCATGAACGCCTTCACCCCCTTGACCAAGATCCCCGCCTACTCCGGGGCCAAGGCCGCCGTGAGCAATTTCACCCAGTGGCTGGCGGTCCACTTCGCCGGGGAGGGCATCCGGGTCAACGCCATCGCCCCCGGGTTTTTGGTCTCCAACCAGAACCGCGCCCTGCTCTTCAACCCCGACGGCTCCCCCACCGCCCGCACGGGGAAGATCATGGCGGGCACCCCTATGAAGCGCTTCGGCAGCCCCGAGGAGCTGGTGGGCGGCGTCCTCTTCCTGCTGAGCAAGGCGGCCGCCGGGTTCATCACCGGAGTGGTCCTTCCCATCGACGGGGGCTTTAGCGCCTACTCCGGCGTATGAGGGAGGACACGTTCCCCCAGCGGGTCTACAATTTGGTCAGGCGCATCCCCTTTGGGAAGGCCGCCACCTACGGGCAGATGGCCCTGCTGGCGGGGAACCCCCGGGCCTCCCGCATTGTGGGGGCGGCCCTTGCGAAAGCCCCGCCAGGACTGCCCTGCCACCGGGTCCTTTACCAGGACGGCAGCCTGTGCTGCAACGGGGCCTTTGGCGGCAGGGAGATCCAGCGCCAGATGCTGGAAAAGGAAGGGATCCCCTTCCTTCCGGACGGGCGGGCCGACTTGAAGCGCTGCCTGTGGGACCCCGGCGAAAAGTGACAGGGAAAGGCCGCCCTTTTTCGGCGGCCTTTTTCCTGGAAAGAGACAAGAAAAACCCCCGGCCATCGCCGGGGGATCTGTTTTTCCGGAGGTTAGATGCCCTTGACAAACTCCCGGAAACGGGGGAGCATGCCGATCTTGTCGGGGGTGTGGGGAGGCATTTGGATGATGTCGTAGCCGGGCAGGTTGTTGCCCTCCACGAACACGGGGCCGTCGGGGGTGATGGCCACATCCCAGCCCACATAGCGCATCTGGGGGATGATCTGGGCCGCCTCCAGGCACATGGCCTTGGCCTCCTCCCAGCAGGGGATGGGGAAGCCTTGGATCTGGGTCCCGGTGCGGGGGTGCTGGGTATAGGTCTGGCGGGCTTTGTCGTAGGCGGGGTACTGGATGACGCCCTTCTCCAGGTCGATGGGGGCGAACATCCCGCCGGAGTGGAGGTTGTCCACCGGGCGGTCGCTGTTGCCGATGCGGATGTGGGCGTAGACGATATGGGGCCCCGTCTCGTTTGCCACGGTGACCACCCGCAGGGTGTTGATGGAGCCGGGGTTCAAGCGGTTGAGGTCTTCGTGCTGCTGGAGCACCTCCTCCACCACCCCGGTCTGCCCTTCCTTGAGGCGGTCGTACATGGCCTTCAGGCTGGGGAAGTCCTTCTTATAGAGCTTGTCCACACCGAAGCCGCCGCTGGAGGATTCGGGCTTTACCATGACGGCTTCCCGGTCCGCCATAAAATCCTCGAACTCCTTCTGGGTGGCCTTGGAAAAGTCCAGCCACTGGCGGCCGATGTACTTGCCAAAGGTGGTGTAAAACTCGCTTTTGTTGTCGAAAAAGTGGTAGTACTCCCGGTTGTTCAAAAGGCGCACAAGGTCGCTGTTGACCTTCCGGGTGATGTAGGTGGCCCGCTGGGCGTCCGAAAGATTGTAGAACTCGCAGAGCAGGTAGTCGTTAAAGCCGGCGCCGTATTTTACACCGCACTTGACCACGTCAATGAGGATGGAGAGGGAGTTTTTCCCCGTGATCTTGTGGACCTTCCCCACGGTGCGGAACAGCTCCCCGTAATCCATGTTGACAATGCAGCTCCAAAGAAATTTCAGTTTTCTCACAGTCTTTCCTCTCCTTTACCGCTTTTTCCGGCCCGCAGCGCCGGCCTTGCCGCCCTTTTCCGGGGCGGCCTGCCCCAAAAGGAGCTCCCCTTCGTCGGTGATGTCCAAAACGCTTCCCGGCTGGGCCCCGGCCGGGAGCTCCTGCAGCTCGATGGCGTAGTACTTCTGGTCCTTGTCGGTGCAAATGGCGAACTTCCCATCCATCCGGTCGATCACAAGCTGTTTCATGAAATCTCGGTCCTTTCCAGTTTATCCAAGGTTTTGTCCAAGGCCCTCTCCAAGGCCTTGTCGCTTCGGCGCTCCGTCCACAGGGTCAGCTCTTTCCCATTCCGGGAGAAGACCAGATCCCCTTCGGCGTCTGTGCGGAAGATCTGGGCACCTGCGTCCTCCAGGCGCTGGAGAGTCTCCGCCCGGGGCAGCCGGCTGTTGTCAGGGCCGGTGGAGACGGCGGCGTATCGGGGCGACACAGCCTCCAAAAAGCGCGGGGAGCACGAGCCGGCGCTGCCGTGGTGGGGCACCTTTAAGAGGTCGGCGCGCAGGTTCTGGCCGGACTTTACCAGGTCCTTTTCCGCCTGGTACTCGATGTCGCCGCAAAAGAGGGCGGAAAAACCCTGGCAGTCCAGCCGCAGGACCAGGGAGCAGTCGTTGGACTCCCCGTAGTCCTCCAAGGGGCCCAGCACCTCTAAGCGGGCCTCCCCCAGGGAGAAGGTCTCCCCCACTTCCAGCTGCCGCCAGGGGACGAGGGCCTCTTGGGAGGCTTCCAGCAGCTGGGCGTATTCCTCCCCCTGGCACAGGGCCGCCGGCCAGGGGGAGGAAAGGACTTCCCCAGTGGGAATCTCCCGGAGCACCTGGGCCATGCCGCCGATGTGGTCGCTGTCCGGGTGGGAGGGGATTACGTAGTCAAGGCTTTTTACCCCCACCCGCAAAAGGTAGTCCACCACCGTGTCGCCCCGGGGATAGGTCCCAGCGTCCAAAAGGGCGGTCTCTCCCCCGCACTCCAAAAGGATGGCGTCGGCCTTCCCCACATCGATCACATGGATGCGCAGCAGGGCTTCCTCCGGCGGTCCGGAGAAGCCGGAGCGGCGGTACAGCCCCTCCCAAAACTCCCTGCCGGGCGGGGTGGCGGCCAAGAGGAGCGCGGCCGCGGCCAGGAGGGCCGCCACCCTCTTAATCCACTTTGCCACCCTCTCCCGGCGCTCCCGGTTCGTTTTGTTCATGGCGGGCTGTCATCCCTCCTCGGGAGGATCGCTTTTCTGCATGTTCCGCTCCATCCACTGGGCGTAGGTGATAAGCACCTGCCGGGGCTTGGAGCCCTCGTGGGGGCCCACCACGCCCAGCTGCTCCATCTCGTCGATGAGCCGCCCGGCCCGGGCGTAGCCCAGGCGCAGCCGGCGCTGGAGCAGGGAGGTGGAGGCCTGGCCGGCTTCCACCACCACTTTGATGGCCTCGTCGATCATGGGGTCCCCTGCGCCGTCGCTCTCGGGGGAGTCCTCCCCCTTCTCCTCGCTGGCGGCGTTGCGCTCGATCTCCTCCATGACCGTCTCATCGTACTCGATGGCCTTGGCTTTTTTCACAAACTCCACCACCGAGGAGATCTCCTCGTCGGTGACGTAGCAGCCCTGGACCCGCAGGGGCTTGTTGGCCCCCACCGGGGCGAAGAGCATGTCCCCGTTGCCCAAGAGCTTTTCCGCGCCGCCCGCGTCCAAGATGGTGCGGGAGTCCACGGCGTTGGAGACCGTCAGGGCGATGCGGCTGGGGATGTTGGCCTTGATGAGGCCCGTCACCACATCCACCGAGGGGCGCTGGGTGGCCACCACCAGGTGCATCCCGGCGGCCCGGGCCAGCTGGGCCAGGCGGCAGATGGAGTCCTCCACCTCCTTGGGGGCGGCCATCATCAGGTCCGCCAGCTCGTCGATGATGATGACGATCTGGGGCATGGCTGGCATGGGTTGGCCGTTTTCGTCCTGGTAGTCCTGGGAGGCCGCCAGGCTGTTGTAGCCCTGGAGGTTGCGGACGTTGAACTCGGAGAAGATCTTGTAGCGCTTCATCATCTCGGAGACGGCCCAGCCCAGGGCGCCGGAGGCCTTTCGGGGATCGGTGACCACAGGGACCAGCATGTGGGGCATGCCGTTGTACTCGGTGAGCTCCACGGCCTTGGGGTCGATCATCAAAAAGCGCACCTCGTCGGGGGTGGCCTTGTAGAGCATGCTGATGATCAGGGAGTTGATACACATCGACTTGCCCGAGCCCGTGGTGGCCGCGATGAGCATGTGGGGCATCTTGGGCAGGTACGCGATGAGAGGCTGGCCGGCG
>CALWIE010000007.1 GCA_944380625.1 uncultured Clostridia bacterium | reverse complement strand
AGGAGATGTACAAGTGCACCGATAACCACGGCAGGCTCCTGGTGTTCCGGCCGGACACCACCCTGCCCATCGCCCGCATGGCGGCCTCCCGGCTCCAGGGCCACAAAAAGCCCCTGCGGTTCTACTATTGCCAGAACATCTACCGCAACCGGCCCGACCTCTCCGGCCGCAGCGACGAGAGTGCCCAGATGGGCATCGAGCTCATGGGGGCCGGCGGCCTCCGGGCGGACCTGGAGGCCGTTGCCACGGCTGTGGCCGCCCTCTCCGCCTGTGTGGAGGACTTCCGGGTGGAGATCGGCCACGCCCGGTTTTTCCAGGCGTTGGCGGACCAGCTGCCCCTCTCCCCGGAGAAAAAGGAAGAGCTGCGGGCCACCATCGAGTCGAAAAACTACGCCGCCCTCTCGGAGCTCTTAGACCCCCTGGGGGAGCTGCCCGCCGCCCGGGCCATGGCCCAGCTGCCCCGGCTCTTCGGCGGGGAGGAAGCCCTCTCCCAGGCGGAGGCCTTTTTCCCGGACGGGGAGGCCCGGGAGACCCTGGAGTACCTCAAGGGCCTTTACCAGGCCCTGGGCCAGTTGGGCCTGGGAGACCGCCTGATGGTGGACCTGGGGCTGGTCCAGCGCAACGACTACTACACCGGGGTGGTGTTTTCCGCCTATGTCCACCAGCACGGGGACGCGGTGCTCCTGGGGGGCCGGTACGACAGCCTCTGCGGCAAGTTCGGCGACCCCATGCCCGCCGTGGGCTTCTCTCTGGACCTGGACAGCCTGGCGGAGCTCTCCCTCCAGCCCGCCGCCCCCGGGGCGGAGGTGCTGGTCTACGGGGACCCCGGCTACGAGAGGGACGCCCAAAGGGCCGCGGACCTGCTGTGTAGGGAGGGCCGCCCCTGCGAGATGTCCCTCTTCGAGACAGAGGAGGAGACCCTCCGCTACGCCCGGGAGGCGGGGATCTCCCAGGTGCTGTGCGTGGGGGAAACCTTCCGGAAAATTACCCTGGAGGAAAGGGGGGAGCTGCTGTGAAGCCACTGCGCATTGCCCTGACCAAGGGCCGGTTGGAGAAAGCCACCGTGGCCCTGTTGGAGGGGGCCGGCATGGATTGCTCCCAGCTGCGGGACAAGGGAAGGCGGCTCATCCTCCCCGTGGGGGACGGATCCATCGAGGCCGTGCTGGCCAAAGCCGCCGACGTGATCACCTATGTGGAGCACGGGGTGTGCGACCTGGGGGTGGTGGGCAAGGACACCATTATGGAAAACGGCAGCCGCTTTTTTGAGATCATGGACCTGGGCTTTGGCCGGTGCGGGTTCGCCCTGGCCGCGCCCAAGGGGGCGGACTTTTACGGGGGCTACCGGGCGAAGACGGTGGCCACCAAATATCCCAATGTGGCCCGGCGGTTCTTTGAGAGCAAGCAGATGGATGTGCGCATCATCAAGATCGAGGGCTCGGTGGAGCTTGCGCCCCTTTTGGGCCTCTCCGACGGCATTGTGGATATTGTGGAGACCGGGGCCACCCTGCGGGAAAACGGCCTGGAGGTCATCGAGAGGGGGGCGGAGGTGTCCGCCCGGCTCATTGTAAACGCCGCCAGCTTAAAGCTTCGCAAACGGGAGATCGAGGCCTTAGCGGCCCGGTTGGAGCGAGAGATAAAGAAGGGGGAGCAGTGACATGATCAAAGTGGTACAGGGGGACCGGCAGACCTGCCAGTCCTTTGTGAATGATTTGAAAAGCCGGGTGGGCCAGGCCTCCCCGGAGGTGGAGCAGTCCGTAAGGGACATCATCGAGAGGGTCCGGACCGGAGGCGACGGCGCCGTGAAGGAGTTCTCCAGGAAGTTCGACGGCTGGACTCCTGAGAAATTGGAGCTCTCCCGGGAGGAGCTGGAGCGGGCCGCGGCGGAGTGCGACCCCGCCTTTATCGCCTCCCTGAGAAAAGCGGCGGAGAACATCCGGGCCTTTCACCAGCGCCAAAAGCAGCAGAGCCGCATCGACCCCATGCCCAACGGAATTATCACCGGCCAGCGGGTCCGGGGCCTCCACCGGGTGGGGGTGTACGTCCCCGGGGGCACCGCGGGCTATCCCTCCTCGGTGCTGATGAACGTGATCCCCGCCCAGGTGGCTGAGGTGGGGGAGATCGTCATGGTCACCCCGCCGGGGCGCACCGGCCGGCCGGATCCCAACATCCTGGCGGCGGCCTATGTGGCCGGGGTGGACCGGGTGTTCCTCATGGGCGGGGCCCAGGCTGTGGCGGCCCTGGCCTACGGCACCCAGAGCGTGCCCAAGGTGGACAAGATCGTGGGGCCGGGGAACATCTTTGTGGCCACGGCGAAAAAACAGCTCTACGGGGTGGTGGACATCGATATGATCGCCGGCCCCAGCGAGATCCTCATTGTGGCGGACGGCAGCGCCAACCCCAAGTTCCTGGCCGCCGACCTGATGAGCCAGGCCGAGCACGACCCCATGGCCTCCGCCATCCTCATCACCCCCAGCCGGGACATTGCCGAGAAGACCGTCTCCGAAGTCTACCGGCAGCTGGAGTACCTCTCCCGCCGGGAGATCATCGAGAAATCCCTGGACCGGTTCGGCGGGGTCATCGTCTGCGAGGACATGGAAGAGGCCGTGGACTTCGCAAACGAGCTGGCCCCCGAACACCTGGAGATCTGCGTCCAGAATCCCTTTGATTACATCGGCCGCCTGGACAACGCCGGTTCCGTCTTCATGGGGCACTACTCCCCGGAGCCGCTGGGGGACTACTTTGCCGGGCCCAACCATGTGCTGCCCACCGGGGGCACCGCCCGGTTCTTCTCCCCCCTGTCCGTGGACGATTTCATCAAGAAGTCCAGCTTTATCTACTACCCCAAGGAGGAGCTCCAAAAGGCCGCCCCAGACGTCATCCGCTTGGCCCAGACCGAGGAGCTCACCGCCCACGCCAGCTCCATTAAAGTGCGGGTGGAAGAGTGAGGAGGCGCCATGTACCAGCTGCATGAAAAAATCAAGGATTTAAAGCCTTACGACCCGGTGGTGGGGGACGGCCGGCTCCACCTGGACGCCAACGAGTCCTTCCTGTCCCTGCCGCCCTCCCTTCTGGAGGAGCTGGCGGCGGCCCTGCCGGAGGTGGCCTTCAACCGCTACCCGGACCCTGCCGCCCGGAAGCTGTGCCAGGCCTTTGCCGCCTATTACGGGGTGCCGGTGGAAAACGTGGCCGCAGGCAACGGTTCCGACGAGCTGATCACCGTGCTTTTTTCCGGCTTTTTGGGGAAGGGGGAGGCCTTTGCCACCCTGGAGCCGGACTTCTCCATGTACGCCTTCAACGGCCACTTGCAGGAGGCCCGCCACGTGCCCATTCCCAAAAAGCCCGATTACACCGTGGACGTGGACGGGGCTGTGGCCCTCTGCCGGCGGGAGGGGGTAAAGCTGCTGATCTTCAGCAACCCGGGGAACCCCACCTCCCTTGTCTGTCCCCGGGAGGAGGTGCGCCGCCTGATTGAGGGCCTGCCGGACACCCTGGTGGTCCTGGACGAGGCCTATATGGATTTTTCCGACCAGAGCTTGCTGCCGGAGTTTCAGGCCTATCCCAACCTGCTGATCCTGCGCACCTGCTCCAAGGCCTTCGGCATGGCGGCCCTGCGGCTGGGCTTCGCCGTAGGGCGCCGGGAGCTGGTGGACGCGGTCAAAGGGGTGAAATCCCCCTATAACGTGAACACCCTTTCCCAAACCCTGGGGGCTTTGGTGCTCCAGCGTCCCCGGACCATTGGGGAGGCCTTGGAGAAGATCCTCGCCTCCCGGGAAGAGCTGCTCCGGGAGCTGAGGGCCCTGGGGGAGGAATTCCCCGAGCGCTTCCAGCTTTTGGAGAGCGCCACCAACTTTGCCTCCTTGGTCATGGAAGACGGGGAGGAGCTGTTTTCCTACCTGGGCCGGCAAGGCACCGTAATCCGCTACACAGGGGGCCTGGTGCGCATCACCTGCGGCGCCCCCCAGGAAAACCAGCGCCTGCTCTCCCAGGTGCGGGACTATTTTCAACAGAAAGGGAAGTGATCCCATGGACCGTTACGCGGCCGTACAGCGGAAGACAAACGAGACGGAGATCTCGGTGGAGGTCTGCCTGGACAGCGGGGAGCGGAGCATCTCCACCGGGGTGGGCTTTTTCGACCACATGCTCACCGCCTTTGCCGTCCACGGGGGCTTTGGCCTGCGGGTGGAGGCCTTGGGGGATCTGGAGGTGGACTGCCACCACACGGTGGAGGACACGGGCATCGTCCTGGGGCAGGCCTTCTCCCAGGCCCTGGCCACCAAGCGGGGGATCCGCCGGTTCGGCCACGCCTTCATCCCCATGGACGAGGCTTTGGCCTTTGCCGCCGCGGACATCAGCGGAAGGCCTTTTCTCGTCTTCCAGGGGGAGTTTCCCCAGGAGCGGGTGGGGGACTTTGACGCCTGCATGACGGAGGAATTCTTCCGGGCCTTCGCGGTAAACGCCGGGGTGACCCTGCACCTCCGGTGCGAGTACGGGAAGAATTCCCACCACATGATCGAGGCCCTGTTCAAGGCGGCGGCCCACGCCCTGCGGGACGCGGTGTCCCTGGACGAGGGAGGGGTCATCCTCTCCTCCAAGGGCGTCCTGTAAGAGGGGAGAAGCCGCCTTTTCCCGGGAAATTTTGAGGGGAGCGAGTTGTTATGATTCTTTTGCCAGCCATTGACCTGCACGAGGGAAAGTGCGTCCGCCTGTTCCGGGGGGACTACGGCACCGCCGAAGTGGTGGCCCCAGACGTCCTGGAGACCGCCCGGCGCTTTCAAAGCCAGGGGGCCCACTGGCTGCACATGGTGGACCTGGACGGGGCTAAAGAGGGCAGGCCCGTCAACGGGGAGCTGATCTTCCAGGTGGTGGAGAACACCGGCCTCCAGGTGGAGGTGGGGGGCGGCATCCGGGATATGGCCACGGTAGAGCGGTATCTCTCCCGGGGGGCCAGCCGGGTGATCCTGGGCTCCGCCGCCCTGCGGGACCCGGAGTTTGTCCGGGCGGCCGTCAAGAGCTACGGCAAGCGGATCGCCGTGGGCATTGACGCCCTGGACGGCAAGGTGGCAGCCGAGGGCTGGCTGGAGCAGAGTCAGGTGGACTATATCCAGTTCGCCAAGGAGATGGAGGCTTTGGGGGTCCAGTACCTGATCTGCACGGACATCCACCAGGACGGCACCATGAACGGCCCCAACCTGGTCATGCTGGACAAGCTCAACCGGGCCGTGGACTGCCACATTATCGCCAGCGGCGGCGTGTCCAGCCTCTTGGACATTGTCAACCTCTACGACCTGGGGCTTTACGGGGCCATCGCGGGCCGGTCCGTCTACACCGGCGCGCTGGACTTGCGCACCGCCATCACCGCCTGCCGGCGGATCTCCGGGAAGAAGGGGGACGGCCTCCCCGAGGACGAGCTGGACCTGTACTTTCAAAAATCCGACCTGATCCCCGCCATCGTCCAAGACGACGACACAGACCAGGTGCTCATGCTGGCCTATATGAACCGGGAGTCCTTCCGCCGGACCCTGGAGACAGGCACCACCTGGTTTTACAGCCGCAGCCGGAAGTCTCTTTGGAACAAGGGGGAGACCTCCGGCCCCACCCAACAGGTCGTCAGCATCTACGCCGACTGCGACGACGACACCCTGCTGCTGCGGGTCAAGCAGAAGGGCGCCGCCTGCCACACAGGCAGCCGCAGCTGCTTCTTTAAAAAGCTTCGCGGGGAAGAACCGCCGAAAGGGGAATGACCATGGATATTTTACGGGAACTTTACGAGACCGTCCAAAGCCGCCGGGGAGAGCGCCAGGAGGGCTCTTACACCTGTTACCTTTTTGACCAGGGCCTGGACAAGATCTTGAAAAAGTGTGGGGAAGAGTGCTCCGAGACGATCATCGCCGCCAAAAACGGGATACAGGAGGACACCGTGGGGGAGATCTCCGACCTTCTGTACCACCTGACGGTCCTCATGGTAAACGAGGGCATCCCCTTTGAGGCGGTAGAGGCGGAGCTTGCCCGCCGCCACCAGAAGCAAGGCAATTTAAAGCAGTTCCACCAGGTGGACAAGAACACGTGAGGGGTGAGCCGATGGACCGCGAACAGCTGTTGGGCCAGTGGCGGGAGGAGGCTGCCCGGGGCATGTCCGGCTGGGACTTCTCCCACATAGACGGCCGGTACACCGTGGAGCCCCTGCCCTGGGACTACGCCCAGGTGGCAAAGGAGTTCCTGCGGCCTGGGGTGCGGCTTCTGGACATGGGCACCGGGGGCGGAGAATTCCTTCTTGCCCTGGGGCACCCCTACGCCCTCACCAGCGTCACCGAGGGCTGGGCCCCCAACCTGGCCCTGTGCAAAAAGCGCCTGGGGCCCCTGGGCATCACTGTCCGGGAGTACGACAGCGAGAAGGAGATGCCTCTGCCCTTTCCCGACGGCAGCTTCGACCTGGTCCTCAGCCGTCACGAGAGCTACCACCTTCCGGAGGTCCGGCGGGTGCTGAAAAAGGGAGGCTTTTTTGTCACCCAGCAGGTGGGCGGCGAAAACGACCTGCCCCTGGCCAAACGGCTGCTGCCTGGGTTTTCCGGCGGCTTTGTGGGGTTTAACCTGGAAAACGAGCTCCCCCGGTTTCGGGAGGCCGGCTTCCGGGTGATGCGGGCCCACCAGTCCTACCGGGAGGGGCGTTTCCTGGATGTGGGCGCCGTGGTTTTCCTGGCAAGCGTGTGCCCCTGGGAGTTTCCCGGCTTCTCTGTGGAGGCCTGTAAGGAAGCCCTCTTCCAAATGGAGAACCAGGTGCGGCGCCTGGGCTTTGTCCCAAACCTGGAGCACCGGTTTCTCATTGTGGCCAAAAAGAGCTGACCCCCAAAAGGGTCTGCCCTTGGCAAAAATAGCATGTATCCGGACGTAAAAAAAGGAGACCTCCCAGAGGCCTCCTTTTTACTTTGCTTTACTCCGGCATGCCCAAAAGCCTGGCCACCGCCCGGATGTTTTCCCGCTCCACCGCTTTGAGGCGCTGGGCCCTCTCTTGGAGCTCCTTCCGGCGGGGCAGGGACTCCACCGCCTTTTCCAGGGACTGGGAGAGGTTTTCCCGATCCACATCCGGGAGCTCGATGCAGGTCCCCTCGCCCAGATACCGCAAAAAGGAGGCGATCTTGGGGTCGTACCCCACCCCCACCAAGGGCACGCCGCTGAGGGAGGAGAAGATCAGCCCGTGCAGTCGCATGGAGACCACCACCTCCATATGGCCCAGAAGGCCGATGAGCATCTCCGGCTCCGCCCAGTCGTCCAGGATTTTGTAGGGAGCCTTCATGAAGGGGGTCACCTGCTGGGCGGCGTAGGTGTCGTGGAAGATGTTCAAAGAGAGGAACACCGGCTCAAGGCCGTAGCGCTCCCAGGCCTCGTCGGCGCAGGCCGCCAGGGCCGGCGCCTTGGATTTGAAGTCCGTCCAGCTGCGCAGCATAAAGCAGATGTAGCGGGTCCCCTCCTTGAGCCCGTGCTTGTCCATGTAGACTGAAACAGCCTCTTCCGGGGCAGGAGAGAGCACCAGGGCAGGGTCCGAGCAGAGGCGGATCTCCGGCCGGTTGACCCCAAAGCCCTTGAGCTCCTCCACAGAGTCCTCCTCCCGGAGGGTGATGGTGTCCACAGAGCCGTCCAGCACCCGTTTTACCAGGCGGATGTTTCTCCTCCCCCGCACAGGGCCGATGCCGCAGCCGTAGAGGTCCACCTTGTTGCCCAAAGCCTTTGCCAGCCACAGGGTGAACAGGTAGTACCACAGGCTCCGCTGGCTGGTGACGTTTTGGATCAGCGTGCCGCCCCCGTTGATGTACAGCACGGACTTGCGCATGGCGGCGGCCATCTTCAGCAGGTTGAAGGTGTGGGAGGCGTTGACCCTGTAGCGCTTTTTCACGCTCTCGGTATTTTTTGCCAGCACCGTGACAGGCATGGAGCCGTCCAGCTCCTTCACCGACTGGATGATGGATTTCAAAATGGCGTCGTCCCCGGCGTTGCCGTGGCCGTAGGCCCCGCAGATGATGACCCCGTCCCGCTTCCGGCTCTTTTGCCGGGCGTCCCGTTTGAGAATGCTCTCGTAAATCTCCAGCTGGTGTTCCACCATCCGGTCGATGGAGAACTCCCGGCTGGCTTTTTCGTAAATGCGCTCCCCAAAGGCGCGGCGCAGCTCCCCGTCGCCGGCCAAGGTCACCAGGTGCCGGGCCAGCTGCTTTTCGTCCCCCGGCTCGAAGATGAAGCCGTTGATCCCGTCGTCGATGAGCACCGGTACGCCCCCCACATGGGAGGCAATGGTGGCCCGGTGCATCCGGGTGCCCTCGGTCAGGGAGTAGGGAAAGGTCTCGGAGATAGAGGTCAAAAGGTTGATGTCGATGGCGTTGTAGAAGGAGTTCACATCGGAGAGCCACCCGGCGAAGAAGACCTTGCCCGCAAGCCCCAGGTCCCGGGCCATGTTTTCCAGTTTCTGCCGGTCCTCGCCGTCCCCGGCGATCAAAAGTTTCAGGCGGGGGTTTTCCCTGCAGGCCAGCGCCATGGCCCGCAGCAGGGTGGGGATGTCCTTGACCGGGGACAGCCGGGCGGCGATGCCGGCGATCACGTCCCCCTCTTCCCACTCCATCCCCACGCTTTTCAGGAACTCCTCCTTGGGCGCCGGGTGGATGGGGGTCTTAAAGTCGATGCCGTTGTAGATGGTGTAAATCCTGTCGGCGGGGAACCCCCGTTCGATGAGGATGTCCGTCATGGGGTCGGAAACGCCAATGTAGAAATTCATCTGCCGCAGGGCCACCATGTTTGTGGCGCCGTAAGAGAGCATGGCCACAGGCCGGCCCATGTAGTCCAGGCGGTAGTCGCTGTGGACGGTGGTCACCACCGGGGCCTTCAGGTGCTTTTTTACCAGGTTTCCCATCAGGTTGCCCCGGGCGCCGTGGCAGTGGATGATGTCCCCCTGCTGGCCGGCCACCAGGCGCTGAAGCTCCTGCAGGCCCACCACAGGGTTGCCGGACTCGATCACCTGGATGGGAATGCCCATTTTCTCCGCGTCGTCGGAGAACTCGCCCCTGCGGAAGCAGAAGAGCTGGGCGTCGATGGACTGGTTCAGCTCCTTGAGCAGGTTGAGCACATGGGTTTTGGCGCCGCCGGTGTCGCCGCCGCCGATCAGATGGATAACGCGCATGGGGTTTCCTCCCGTATTCCCGCCCCGGGCGGGGTATTCTCAAAAAATCTCAAACTGCCTTTCATTATAGTGGAAGTTTTTCAGGGCCGCAAGGCATCTGGCGGAATTCCTCCAAAAACCACACGTCCGGCACAGTGAACTCCCTGCCGTCCAAATAGGAGAGAACCCCTCCGTCGGTCCGAAAATCAAAGGCCAGCTTGTAGGAGTAAAGGGCCTGGTAGGGAAAGCCGGTCTTCTTGTTGACCGCGTTTTTTCCGTACTTCCCGTCCCCGGCCAGAGGGTGGCCGATGGAGGCGAAGTGGGCCCGGATCTGGTGGGTGCGCCCGGTGAGGAGCTCCACCTCCACCAGGGAGAAGTCCCGCCGTTCCTCCAAGACCCGGTACTTGGTGCGGATGGTCTTGGCCCCCGGCCGGGGCTTTTGGGAGATGTACACCCGGTTTTGGGATTCGTTTTTCTCCAGGTAGCCGGAAAGCAGCCCCTCCTTTTGGGCGAGCCTGCCGCACACCACACACAGGTAGAGCTTTCGCAGTTCCCGGTCCTTGATCTTCTGGTTGAGCACCCGCAGGGCCTCCGCGTTTTTGGCGGCCAGGACAATGCCCCCCGTGTTGCGGTCGATGCGGTTTGCCAAGGCGGGGGCAAAGGCGTTTTCCGCCTGGGGGTCGTACTCCCCTTTGTCGTAGAGGTAGTGCTGCACCCGGGCGATCAGGGAGTCGAAGTGGTAGTTTTCGTCCGGGTGGACGATCAGCCCCGGGCGCTTGTCCAGAAGCATCACGTTTTCGTCCTCATAGAGCACGTTGAGCTTTGCGGGGGCCTTGAGGAAATCCTCCTCCCGTTCCTCCTTTTGGAAGAACTCCTCCTTCATGTACAGGGAGACCACGTCCCCCTCCCGCAGCCGGGTGGAGATCTCGCAGCGCTTGCCGTTTACCTTGATGTCCTTTTTGCGGATGCACTTGTAGAGCATGGCCTGGGGCAGGTTGGGAAAAGCCTTGGTGAGGAATTTGTCCACCCGCTGGCCGGCGTCGTTTTTTTGAATGGCCACTTGCCGCAGAGGCATGGGAAAGCTCCTTTCACAAAGGGCGCTTGGCGCGCCGGAAGCTGAAGAGAACAGGGGGCAAAGAGAGCACAATGCCAATCCCCAAGGCGATGGCGACGGCAATCTTCACCGTCTCCAGGCCCTTGTAGAGGGCTTGGAAATTGTCGCTCATAAACAGGTGGTAGCCGGTGTAGTAAATGCCGGCCCCAGGCACCAGGGGAAAGATCCCCGTGATGAGGAAAATGGTCACTGGCGCTTTCCGCCGGAAGGCGAAGATCCGGGAGAACCAGGCCAGGGCTACGGTGGCGAAAAAAGAGGCGGTCACCACGCCCAGGCCCATGCCGGTGCAGAACAGGTACACCAGCCACCCAATGCCCCCGGTGATCCCGCAGAAGAAATACTCCCGGGAGGGGGTGTGGAAGATGATGGCGAAGGCGATGGTGGAGGCAAAGGCCACCGCCGTTTGAAAAGCCCAGTTGAACAGGGTGGGAAAATCCATCATAGCAGCGCGCCTCCCGTCGCCAGAGAGAGCCCCTTGACCACCACGCCCACCCCAATGGCAATGCACCCGCCCACAAGCAGGGCGTCGAACATGCGGATGGTGCCGCTGAGGTAGTCGCTGTGGAAAAAGTCCCGTATAGAGGTGGTCAGGGCCACTCCCGGCACCAGCCGGATGATGGAGCCGATGATAATCATGTCCAGGCTGTGCCCAACGCCCAGGGCGAACAGCCCCGCCCCACAGAGGGTGACCAGGGCGCTGGCCGAAAGGTTTGTGAGAAATTTTGTCATCTGGTGCCTGTCCGCCAGGTGCAGGTACAGTTCCAGCACCAGCCCGCAAAAAAAGGCGGTCAGAGCGTCGAAGGCGTCCCCGCCGAACAGGTAGGAAAAGCAGGCGCTGCCCACCCCGCAGGCCAGGGTGGCCAGGGGCAGGGGGGAGTAGGGGATTTTTCTAATCTTTTCGAGGGCCTCAAAGGCCTCCTCCACCGTGCGCTCCCCCTGGGCGATCTCCCGGGAGAGCTGGTTGACCGCGCTGATGCGGCCCAGATGGGTGGTGGTGCCGGGAACGTGCTTGAGCTCCACAGAGCGCTCTCTGTCCCGTTCCATCCCGATGGCGAAGATGGCGTTTGTCAGGACATAGACGTTGAACTTTTCCACGTGGTAAGCTTGGGCGACGCGCTCCATCGTCTCCTGCACCCGGGAGATCTCCGCGCCGTTTCGCAAAAGGATCTCCCCCATTTGAAAGGAGAGCTCTAAAACACTGGTGTCTCCGGTCATAGCCATCCCCCTTTCCCCGAAAATTCTATCACTCACCTATGGTAAACGAACCGGGCCGGGATGTCAACCTCTCCTCGGAGGAAGGAAAACCGAATTTTGGGGGAAGGGACAGGTTTTTGGAAAAATATGGAAAAATTTCTTTTTATGTGAAGAAGTTTATGCTATAATCTTTTCAATTAAAGAGCGTGTGAAGGCTTTTTTCAAAAAGGGGAGTTCCCCTGGGGAAAGAGGGCGTGGCCATGAGAGCGTGGAAGTTAACTCTGTGCCTGGTGTTTTGGGCCGCCTTGGCGGCGCTGGGAGGACTTTGCGCCCAAGCCGCCGGTTTTTCCGCTCGTCTGACTGAAAGCTCTCCCCAACAGGGCGGCGTTCTGGAGGCAGTGGTGTCCTACGACGGGTTCCTAGGCCCCGTAGCGGCCTTCCAGGCCAAAGTGGAATACGATCCCGCCCTGCTGGAATTGGAAAGCGCCCGCTGGGGTCCCCAGGTGGCGGCCGGCGCCGTCACCGAAAAGGAGAGCGAAGGTCTGGCCCAGATGGTCTACACCGCCTACTACGGGGAGGGATTCTTGGAATCCCCTGAGGAGGCGGCCCTGACGTACCGCTTCCGCGTCCGGGAGGACGCCCCTTCCGGGGAATATGGCCTGCACATCTCCCTGTTTGACGCGGTGGACCCAGAGCCCCAGCCCATAGTGGCGGACCTGCACCAGACCCTCTGGTTTACCATCCCCGCGCCGCCCAGCTCTGACGCCCGGCTCCTTTCCCTGACTCCCTCAGCGGGTACGTTGAGCCCCGCCTTCTCACCGGACTGCCACAGCTACACTATCACCGTCCCTTACGAGATCACCGAGATGGCCTTCACCGCCCAGGTGGCGGAGGGGGCCCGTTTCTGGGTCAACCGGAAAAACTTGGGCGCGGGCGGCAGTGACACCCTCTTTAAAATCACCGTCACTGCGGCGGACGAGGAGACAAAGCTGGTCTACGAGGTTACCGTCCACCGCAGGGAGAAGGAGGATTCCCAGCCCATAGAGAGCACCGACGCCCGCCTCCTGTCCCTGACCCCCTCAGCGGGCACGTTGAGCCCTGCTTTCTCACCGGACCGACTCAGCTACACCGTAACTGTGCCCTACGAGGTTACGGAAATGTCCTTCACCGCCCAGGCGGCGGAAGGGGCCCGCTTCTGGGTGAATCGCAAAAACTTAGGATCCGGCGGCAGCGACACCCTTTTCAAGATCACCGTCACCGCCGCGGACGAGGAGACAAAACTTGTCTACGAGGTCACCGTCCATCGAAACGAGAAAGAGGACTCCCAGCCCACAGAGAGCACCGACGCCCGCCTCCTGTCCCTGACCCCCTCAGCGGGCACGTTGAGCCCCGCTTTCTCACCGGACTGTCTCAGCTACACCATAAC
>CALWIE010000006.1 GCA_944380625.1 uncultured Clostridia bacterium | reverse complement strand
GCATTGCCGGAACCATCGCCCTCACCGGCGGCCAATACGCCGTCATCGAGGGCCTGCCCGCCAGAACCCAGTACACCGTGACGGAACGGGAGGCCGGCCAGGCCGGCTACGTCACCACCGTCACCGGCGGCGACAGCGTAAACGGCCTTGAGGCCTCCGGGACCATCACCCTGGCCGAGGACGACGAGGACCATGTGCTCTTCACCAACACCCGAAACCCCGGCGATCTCACCATTGGGAAGACCGTCTCCGGCAGCCGCGGGGACACGAATAAGGAGTGGACCTTCTACCTCCTGGCCGAGAATCCCTATGGGGCCCCGGTGATGGGGGAGATAGACGCTAAAAAGAACGGGGAACCGGTCAAGCTCTTCTTTGAAGAGTTGGTGGACGGCGAAGTGCTGGAAGAGTTACGGGGGGTAAATAAGGCTGACTTTGTCGCCACCTTCACCCTCAAATCCGGCGAGACCCTGACCATTGATAGCTTCCTCAATGGGACGAAATTTACCGTCATCGAGAAGGAGGCCGGGGAGGATGGCTATACCACCAGTGTCTCCGGCACGGGAACCGTGATAACGGATGCTCGAACCGGCGACCAGGTCGGCATGGACGGGGAGATCGACTCCACGAAGTCCAACACCGTGCACTTTGAGAACAACAAGCCCGGCGGCGGGCCCGGGCCGAGGCCCACTCCCGGCCCGGAGGAGACGCCCACCCCCGGCCCGGAGGAATCGCCCACGCCCAGCCCGGAGGAATCGCCCACGCCCAGCCCTGGGCCCAGCGAGTCTCCTTCGCCGGAGCCGGGAGAAAGCCCCACCCCCAGCCCGGAGGGAACTCCCACCCCGGCGCCCAGCGGGTCTCCCTCACCGGAACCCACTGACGCCCCCACAGGGGACGGGACGCCCACCCCGGCGCCCAGCGCCACGCCTCCCGGCGGCGGCGACCCGGACGACACCCCCCAGACAGGGGACCCCACCCGCACCTTGTGGTGGGCCCTGGCGGGGACAGGGGCCCTGGCAGGCCTTGGGGTGCTGTGGCTTACACGGTCCAAGGGCGGCAGAGCCCGTCACATGAAGAAATAAAACCAGGAAAGCGCCGGATTCCGGCGCTTTTCCCTTATGCAGCGAAAGGAGAACGGCATGAAGAGAAAGACCCTGCGGCGCGCCCTGGGGGCGACCCTTGCCCTGGTGGCGCTGGTTTCGGGGGCCGTGGTGGCCGGGGACCTGCTGCGCTCCCACCGGGAGCGGGAGGCCTACGCCTCCCTCGCCAGCCAGGTGCGGGAGCTGGCGAAGCTGGAAACCCCCGCCTCCTCGGAAAGCCCCCCAAAAGAGGAGGAGCCTTCCGGCCGCCTGGCGGCCTACCGGGAGCTCTCCCGGGAAAACCCGGACCTGGCCGGGTGGATCGCCATCCCGGGCACAGAGGTGGACTACCCCGTCCTGTACACCCCCGAGGATCCGGAGTACTACCTGCGCCGGGACTTTTACGGGGAGTACGCGGTCAGCGGCAGCATTTTTGTGGGGGAGGGCTGCCAGCCCGGGGGCAGCCACACCATCCTCTACGGGCACAACATGGACGACGGCTCCATGTTCGCGGCGCTTCTCTCCTACCATGAGGAGGACTTTGCCAAAGAGCACCCCACCGCCCGCTACGACACCCTGGAGGAGGAGGGGGAGTACCAGCTGGTGGGGGCCTTTTACAGCAAAGCCTACTCCAGCGGGGAGGAGGGGGCCTTCCGCTATTACCAGTACACAGACCTCTCCGACCCCCAGACCTTTCAGGAGTACGTGGAGAAGGTGGAGGCGGCCTCCCTTTACAGCACAGGGGTAAAGCCCCAGCCCGGGGACAGGCTGCTGACCCTTTCCACCTGCAGCTACCACACCGGGGAAGGCCGGTTCGTGGTGGTTTTCCGGCGCGTCTGAGAGGGGATTTTCCCCTGTACAAGAGGCAGGTGCGTGGGGTATAATAAAAAACACGGCGCAGGCCGTTCACACCAAAGGGGAAGGAGCAGCGGAATGAAACGGCTGGTCATTGGCATATTGGCCCATGTGGACTCGGGCAAGACCACTTTGAGCGAGGCCCTGCTCTACCGGGCCGGGGCCCTGCGGAAGCTGGGGCGGGTGGACCACAGGGACGCCTTCCTGGACACCGACGCCCTGGAGCGGTCCCGGGGCAGCACCATTTTTTCCAAGCAGGCGGTCCTCTCTCTGGGGGATTCCCAGCTGACCCTGCTGGACACCCCGGGCCACGTGGACTTTTCCGCCGAGGCGGAGCGGGCCCTGCAGGTGATGGATTACGCCATCCTGGTGGTCAGCGGCACCGACGGCGTCCAAAGCCACACGGAGACCCTGTGGCGGCTTTTGGAGCGCTACCAGGTGCCGGTGTTCCTGTTTGTCAACAAGATGGATCTGGCCGGAGCGGACAGGGACCTTTCCATGGACGGGCTGCGCCGGCGTTTCGGCGACCGCTGCGTGGATCTTTTAAATCCCGGGGCGGCGGAGGACCTGGCCCTGTGCAGCGAGGAGCTGCTGGAGGCGGCCATGGAGGGCAGGGAGCCCACAGATGAGGAGCTGGCCCAAGCGGTGAGGGCCCGACAGCTGTTCCCCTGCTTTTTTGGCTCCGCCCTGAAGCTGGAAGGGGTCGACGGCCTCCTCTCCGCCCTGGACCGGCTGACCCTGCCCCTGCCTTCCCGGAAGGAGTTTGGAGCCCGGGTCTTCAAGGTCACCAAAGACAGTTCCGGCGCCCGCCTTGCCTGGCTGAAGGTCACCGGGGGGGAGCTGCGGGTAAAGGCAGAGCTCTCCTCCCGGCCGGACGCCCGCCGGGCCTGGACGGGAAAGGCCGACCAGCTGCGGCTGTACTCCGGGGAGAAGTTCCGCCTGGTGGAGTCTGCCCCGGCGGGCGCCGTGGTGGCGGCTGCGGGCCTGGGGGAAGCCTACCCCGGAGAGGGACTGGGCTTTGAGGAGGACGCCGCCGCCCCTGCCCTGGAGCCTGTGCTCCGCTACCGGGTGCTGCTGCCCGAGGGCTGCGATGTCCACAAGGCCTTAGGGCAGCTCCGGGAGCTGGAGCAGGAGGACCCCCTCCTCCACGTGGTGTGGGACGGGCGCTTGGGCCAGATCCACCTGCAGCTCATGGGCGAGGTGCAGCTGGAGGTCCTCCAAAGCCTTTTGGAGCGCCGCTTTGGGCTGCGGGTCTCCTTCGACGAAGGAGGCATCCTCTACAAGGAGACCATCAGCGCCCGGGTGGAGGGGGTGGGCCACTACGAGCCCCTGCGCCACTACGCAGAGGTGCACCTGCTCCTGGAGCCGGGCCCCCGGGGCAGCGGCCTGGAGATAGCCACTGCCTGCCGGGAGGACGAGCTGGCAGGGAGTTGGCAGCGGCTGGTGCTCACCCACCTGGCGGAGAAGACCCACCTGGGGCCCCTGACCAGCGCCCCTCTCACCGATGTGAAGATCACCCTGGCGTCGGGCCGGGCCCACATCAAGCACACCGAGGGCGGGGACTTCCGTCAGGCCACCTACCGGGCGGTGCGCCAGGGGCTGCGCACCGCCCAGGCCCAGGGGGCCTGCGTGCTGCTGGAACCCTGGTACGACTTCACCCTGCGCCTGCCCCAGGAGAGTGTGGGCAGGGCCTTGGCGGACATGCCCAGGCTCTGGGCCCAGTTTGAGCCCCTTGTCTCCCAGGGCGGCGAGGCGGTGATCCAGGGCCGGGCCCCGGTGGCCTGTTTGCGGGGCTACGCCCGGGAGGTGGCTGCCTACACCCGGGGCGGGGGGCAGCTCTCCTGTCTGCCGGGGGGCTACGCCCTCTGCCACAACCCAGAGGAGGTTGTGGCTGCTGCGGGTTACGACGCCGACGGGGACCTGGAGAACACCGCCGACTCCGTCTTTTGCAGCCACGGGGCGGGGGTGCTGGTCCCCTGGGACAAGGTGCCCGGCCGGATGCACCTGGAAAGCGTCCTCTCCCGGGGGGAGCGCCTTGCCCGGGCGGCCCAGGAGGAGCCGGAAGCCCCCGCCGCCCCCTGGGAGGCCGGTGCCCGCGCCTACCAGTCGGCCCTGGCCCAGGACAAGGAACTGCTTGCCATCTTCGAGCGCACCTACGGCCCTGTCAAGCGGGATCCCCGCCAGGCCCTGGCCCCCAAGCCCCGCCGCCCCCAGGGGATCCGGACCGCGCCGGTCCGGGGGAAAGCCGCCTCCCAGCAGGAGGGCCCCGAGCACCTGCTGGTGGACGGCTACAACGTGATCTTCTCCTGGGAGGAGCTCAAAGCCCTGGCCCAGGAAAACCTGGAGGCCGCCCGGGGCAGGCTCATGGACATCCTGTGCAACTACGCCGCCTACCAGCGCTGCGTGCCCATCCTGGTTTTCGACGCCTACAAGGTCAAGGGGGGCGTGGGCTCGGTGGAGCGCTACCACAACCTGCACGTGGTCTACACCAAGGAGGCGGAGACTGCGGACATGTACATCGAAAAGGCCACCCACCGCATCGCCAAACACTACCGCGCCCGGGTGGTCACCTCCGACGCTACGGAGCAGCTGATCATCCTGGGG
>CALWIE010000005.1 GCA_944380625.1 uncultured Clostridia bacterium | reverse complement strand
GGCGTTGCAGGCGTAGGGGAGGCCCTGATACCGCTGGTGCTGGAGTTTCCGGGCCCGGTTGACCCGCTCCCGGCTCTGGGCGGAGGTCTCCTCCTTCCCCCGGGAGGAGAGCTCCTCAAAGGGCACTGCCGGCACCTCGATGTGCAGGTCGATCCGGTCCAGCAAAGGGCCGGAGACCTTCCCCAGGTAGCGGTCCACCGCTTTGGGGGAGCACAGGCAGGGATGGGTGGGGTGGCCAAAGTAGCCGCAGGGGCAGGGGTTCATGGCCACCACCAGCATAAATTGGCAGGGGTAAGAGGTGGTGCCCCCCACCCGGGAGATGGTGACCCGGCCGTCCTCCAAGGGCTGGCGGAGGACCTCCATAGAGGCTCGGGCGAACTCCGGCAGCTCGTCTAAAAACAGCACCCCGTTGTGGGCCAAGGAGATCTCCCCCGGCTGGGGGGAGGGGCCGCCCCCCGCCAGCCCCGCAGTGGAGATGGTGTGGTGGGGCGCCCGGAAGGGCCGGGCCTGCATCAGGGAGACCCCCGGGGGAAGCTTTCCCCGAATGGAGTGGATCTTGGTGGTCTCCAGGGCCTCCTCGAAAGTCATCTCCGGGAGGATGGAGGGCAGCCGTTTTGCCAACATGCTCTTGCCGGAGCCGGGCGGCCCGATGAGCAGCACATTGTGGCCGCCGCTGGCGGCGATCTCCAGGGCCCGTTTGGCCTCGGGCTGGCCCTTTACATCGGCGAAGTCCAGGGGCTCTGGGGCCTCCGGTCCCCCGATGGAAGGCGTTGCCGGGGGGATCTCCAGCTTGCCCAGCAGATGGGCCATGAGCTGGGGCACATCCCGCACCGGATACACCTGCAGCTCCCGGATCACTGCCCCCTCCCCGGCGTTTTCCGCAGGGACGTACAGCCGTTTGAACCCGGCCTCCCGGGCCTTGTCCGCCATGGGGAGCACCCCTCGGATGGGCCGCAGCTCCCCAGAGAGGGAGAGCTCCCCCAGGAAGATGGCGTCGTCGGTGGGGCAGTCCAGCTGGCGGGAGGCCTTCAGCAGGGAGATCAGCAGGGGCAGGTCGTAAATGGGCCCCTCTTTCCGCTTGTCCGCAGGGGCCAGGTTCATGGTGATCCGGCTGACGGGAAAGTCGAAGCCACAGTTTTTCAAGGCGGCCCGCACCCTGTCCCGGGACTCCTTCACCGCGGCGTCGGGCAGGCCCACCAGCTCAAAGGCGGGCAGCCCCTGGGAGAGAAAGGCCTCCACCTCCACCAAAAAGGCCTCCATGCCGTAAAGCCCCATGCTGTAAGTTTTTGACACCATTTTCTCCGCCGCCTTTCCCGAAAATTCCGTGGATTTTGCCTGTGCCTATTATACGGCAAAACCACCGAATGCACAAGGGATTCCCCGGGCTTTCCGGCGCCGGGCGGGGAAATATTTCCTTGACTAAGCCTTTTCTTTGGGATATGATGGATTCCAGGAATTCGGCAGCGAGGTGCAGTATGCCATATCAGGATCACACTGACAATAGCCTGGCCCGTCTCGTCCGGGAGGGCCGGGGGGACGCCTTCGCGGAGCTGAGCGCCCGGTATCTGGGGCTCATCCGGGGGAAGGCGCGGCTCTTTGAAGGAGCCGGCGTCCCGGAGAAGGAAGACCTTTGGCAAGAGGGGCTTTTGGGCCTGTACGCCGCCGCCATCACCTACAACCCGGAGTGCGGCGCGGCCTTTTCCACCTACGCCGGTGTGTGCGTGTACAACCGCATGGCAAGCGCCGTCCGCAGGCACGGCAGCAGCGGCAACCGGGCTTTGAACGAGTCCCTCCCCCTGGAGGCTGTCCAGGGCGCTGTGGGGGAAGGACCCCAGGCCCTTCTGGAGCTGCGGGAAAATTTCCAAGCCTTCCAAGCCCGGCTGGGCGAGTCCCTTTCCCCCTTGGAACGCCGGGCCCTGGGCCTCTACCTGAGCGGTGTCCGCCGCCAGGAGGCCGCCCAGCGCCTGGGCCTTTCTCCTCGAACCTTTGACAATGCCCTGCACCGGGCCCGAAAAAAAGTCAAGACCCTGAAAACCCAAAGTGAGGTATGACGCCATGTATCAGGATAAGACGCTGATTTGCAAAGAGTGCGGCCGTGAGTTTGTGTTCACCGCCGGAGAGCAGGAATTTTACGCAGAGAAGGGGTTCACCCACGAGCCCCAGCGCTGCCGGGACTGCCGGAAAGGCCGCAAGGGGGGATCCCCTTCTCCCCAGATGTACACCGCCGTGTGTGCCGCCTGTGGGAAAGAGGCTCGCGTGCCCTTCCAGCCCCGGGAGGACCGACTGGTCTACTGCGCCACCTGCTGGGCCCAGATGCAAGAGGACAAGGGCCTCTAACCCCCCGGGGCCCGCAGCCGGTGCGTGGCCGCACGGGACGATTCGCGCTCCAGGCCGCTCGCTTGCGCTCGGGCTGTGTAAGTCGCAAGCTCACGTTCGCGGGCCCGTGGCCGGTGCGTGGCCGCACAGGACAAGCCGCCTTCTTGCCTGCGGCAAGGGCGGGGTTGTCCTACGCAAGCTTGCGGCGGGTAGGAAACTAACGTTTTACGGAAAGGAAAAAACCGCGCCACAAAGCTATCCAATCACACAGGCGAGCGCAACGAAGTGAGCGATGGCGCGTCGTGTCCTGCGCGGCCACGCGCCTGCGGCAAGGGCGGGGGCGTCCTACGCAAACTTACGGCAAGTAGGAAACTAGTGTTTCAGTAAAAAAGCAAAAGCCGCGCCACCGCTCTATCCACCCGCAGTAGAGAGCGAGTGGAACGAGCGGTGCTGGTGCCCGGTGGGCACCGTCCAGCACCGACCGAGCCGGCAGGCGAGACCAGCGCGACTTGCCCGGGGCGCAGCCCCCGCGTACCCCCCAAAGTGGCTAAAAAGGCCGGGTTTGGGGGGTGATTTTTGTACATGGCCTAAATT
>CALWIE010000004.1 GCA_944380625.1 uncultured Clostridia bacterium | reverse complement strand
GAGCGGGTGAACACCCGAATGGAGAAAAGGGGCGTGCCCAGCAGCTGGGAGCCGTCCTCCCCAGAGACCACCTGGGTGTAGGTCACGGTGCGCTTCTCCGTATCGTTGGAGGTGGAAATCCGGCCTACCAGCTGCCGGGGAAGCCGGAACCAGTAATTTTCCCCCAGGTTCACCAAGGTGGTCAGCACATTGCGGTACGTTCCAGGCGCCTGAAAGACGCTCCACTCCACGGAAAAGCTGGTGGAATCTAAGGTGGCGCCCTCCGGAATGCAGGGCAGCTGGGTGACCACGGGGATTTCCACCACCTGGTCGCCGTTGATGTCCTGGGAGGCAAAGGTGGCCGCAGAGGGCCGGGCGAAGGGATTCTGGTAGGTTTCCGCATTGACGCCGGGAGGCCCGTTTTTCAGCAGGCCGTCCTCCACGTAAAACACCTGGGTGGTCATGCTGCCGTCGGCTTTGGCGCCGTCCAGCACCACGCCCTGCAGGCCTCGGGAGAGATTGCCAAATAAAATGGAGGTGTAGCTGGTGATGGAGTTGTCCGCGTTGGCGGTGTACACCTCCCGGGGGGCGTTTTCCTCCCAGGAGAACACGTGAGCCAGCGCCGGCAGAGGTTCTCCTCCCTCCTCCTCGGCGGCGATGTACTTGTCCACCGTGAAGACCTCGCAGACCCCGTCCTGATCGAGATCGGTGAGGGTCATTTCTCCGTAGGTGCCCAGAGAGAACTCAGAAACGGCGCCCTCTTGGTACAAATAGGCTGCCACGGTGGCGGTGCGGCCGGTGGTGCCCGCCGTGCTGCCCCAACCGATGAGCACGTCCTGACAGCCGTCCCCGTTTACGTCCCCAAAGCAGACCAGGTCCACCTGGCTGGCGGTGTTGACAAAGGAGGCGGCGCAGCGCCACTGTCCCTCCCTTTTTTCCAGGAAATAGGCCTCGGCGCCGCTTTCATCGGCCACAAAACCCACCGCGTCGTCCACCCCGTCCCCGGTCCAGTCCTGCATGATGATGGCGGACCGGTGCTCGCCCCGCTTGGGATAGACAAAGTTCAGCTCCTGGCGGTCCTCCTGGAGCAGTTCGTAAATGCCCTGCTGATCCAGGCTGGCGCGGGGCGGGGACATCAGGTTTTGAGCCTGCAGCCCGGAGAAAGAACAGCCGGGCAGCAGCAGGCACAGCAGGGCGCTGGCCAGCATTCCCGCAAGGCGGGAGAGAGCGGGACGTTTCAAAGGTGGTCACCTCCTGGGCGATCGCAAGCCTACAGATAAAAATAGTATAGCATAGATCCAGAAAAAAATCATCAACAAAGTGGGAAGAAAGGGGAAACCCGTTGACAAACCGCCCCTTCCCCCCTAGAATCATAGCAGAGAACGAAAGGGGAGGCGCTGCAATGCCCAGATTTTTTGTGGAAGACATCCGGGAAGGCATGGTGTTTGTAGGCGGGGAGGACGGCCGGCACATGGTCCGCTCCCTGCGGATGCGTCCCGGGGAGACGGTGACCCTGTGCGACGGGGCCGGCCGGGACTACCCGGGGGTGATTTCCTCCTGCCAGGAGGAGGGGGCCTGGGTGCAGGTGGAGGCGGGCGTCCCCAGCCGGGGGGAACCCGCCACCCAGGTGACCGTGTGCCAGTGCCTGTCCAAGGGGGACAAATTGGACACGGTGACCCAAAAGGCGGTGGAGCTGGGTGCGGCGGCGATTTGGCCGGTGGAGAGCGCCCGCTGCGTGGCCAAGTGGGACCGAAAGGCGGCGGAGAAAAAGCGGCTTCGGCTGCAGAAAATCGCCCGGGAGGCCGCCATGCAAAGCGGCCGGGGCATCATTCCCCCGGTGGGGGAAGCGCGCCCTCTGGAGCAGGCCCTGCAAGCCGCCGCCCAGGAGGGGGAGATTCTCTTCTTTTACGAGCGGGGACAGGAGAGCCTGCAAAAGGCCCTGGCTGCCGCCGGAAAACGGCTGTTTCTCTTTGTGGGGCCCGAAGGGGGCTTTGCCCCCGAAGAGGCGGAGCTGGCCCGTTCCCTGGGGGGCAGGGTGCTCTCCTTGGGCCCCCGGATCCTCCGGACGGAAACGGCGCCCTTGGCGGCTTTGGCCGCGGTGTTTTTCGCCCGGGGGGACATGGAACTTCCCGGCTCGGACAGTGGGGAAGGGGCGAAAGGAGGGAATACCCTGTGAGGACGGCACTGGTGACCGGGGCCTCGGGGGGCATTGGCCAGGCCATTGCCCGGGAGCTGGCCCAGAGGGGCTGGCAGGTGGCTCTGCACTATTTTCAAAACCAAGAGGCGGCCCAGGCTTTGGAGGCGGACATCCGCCGGGCGGGAGGCGCTGCCAAGGCCTACCGGGCGGACCTGCGGGAGGAGTCCCAGGTGGAGGCCCTGTTCTCCCAAGTGGAGAAGGACTGGGGCTTTGTAGAGGGACTGGTGAACAACGCAGGGGTGGCCTGGAAGGGCCTGTTTACGGACATGACCTTGGAGGAGTGGCACGGGGTGCTGGACGGGGATTTGACCAGCGTGTTTCTGTGCTGCCGCCGGGCCCTGCCTCCCATGATCCGCCGGAAGCGGGGTAGCATTGTGAACGTGAGCTCCATGTGGGGCCAGGTGGGTGCCTCCTGTGAGGCGGCCTACTCTGCGGCCAAGGCAGGGGTCATCGGCCTGACCAAGGCTTTGGCCCAGGAGGAGGGGCCCTCGGGCATTCGGGTCAACTGCGTGGCCCCGGGGGTCATCGACACCCCCATGAACGGGGACCTGTCCCGGGAGGACCTGGGGGCCCTGGAGGAGGAGACTCCCTTAGGCCGGGTGGGTACCCCGGAGGAGACCGCCCGGGCCGTGGGGTTTTTACTGGAGGAGACATTTATCACCGGACAGGTGCTGGGCGTCAATGGAGGCCTGGTTTTGTAAAGGGCGAGAGGGCGGATGGGCAGTCAATTGACAAATCGGCCCTTTTCTTATAAAATAAAGGGGTTAAGCATACCGGGAGAACCTGCCGGAACCACCGGCAGGGGAACGCGGGGAAATGCTGTGGAAAAAACAAGAATTTTGGACGGGAGACAAGGACATGAGCTTTCAGATTCTGGGCACGGGCAGCTTTGCGCCGGAAAAGATTGTCACCAACGACGACCTTTCCCACATGGTAGAGACCTCGGACGAGTGGATCACAAAACGGGTGGGCGTGAAGGAGCGCCGCGTCTGCACCACAGAGACCGCCACAGACATGGGTGTGGCGGCGGCTCAGCGAGCTTTGGAAGACGCCGGGGTAAAGCCGGAAGAGCTGGACCTGATTATTGGTGCCTCCATCAGCGCGGACACCATCTCTCCCGGTTTGGCGGGCATGGTGCAGAACCGCATTGGCGCCACCTGCCCCTGCTTTGACATGAACGTGGCCTGCCCCGGGTTCCTGTTCGCCCTGGACGTGGCCGCCGGGTTCTTTGCCCGCAAGGTGGTGAAGAAGGTGCTGGTGGTCAGTTCCGAGCGGATGAGCGGCCTGATTGACTGGACCGACCGAGGCACCTGCGTCATCTTCGGCGACGGCGCCGGGGCAGCTGTGTTGGGCGAAGGGGACAACTACCTCTCCTCCACCCTGAGCACCATTGGCGGGGACAACGTGATTTCCATCCCCACCAAGTGGGACAACTCCCCCTTCTATGAGAACGAACTGGAAAAAAACGTCGTGCATATGCAGGGCCAGGAAACCTATAAGTTTGCGGTCACCTCCATGGTGCGGGACGTGCGGCTGG
>CALWIE010000003.1 GCA_944380625.1 uncultured Clostridia bacterium | reverse complement strand
CAGCGCCACCACCGGGACGGAGATCTTTTCCTGCAATTCCTGGATCTCCGCCGGCTCCATGGCGTAGGTGGAAAACACCACGTCCGCACCAGAGGCGAACAGCCGCTCAGCGTCCGGGGCGCTGCCTGGGCCGCCGGGGCCGATGGCGGCGAGGTTCTCCACATCACCCAAAGCCATGGCGTAGGGCCTTCCCGCCTGGCCCCAGGTCTTTTCCACGTCCTCCACCCCCGCCAGCCGGCTTTTCTCTGCCACATAGCAGTACAAGCGCAGGCATCCGGGCCCGATGCAGGCAAAACTGTCCGCCCCGGCAGGGATGGCCACGGAGCGGCCGGCCATGTCCGTCACCTCGATGGCGTCCCCCACGGCAGAATTGGATGCCGTACTGCCCTGCTCTTCCCCTGGGCTGCCGCAGGCGGCCAGTCCCAGCATTAGGGCCCCCGCCGCCAGGATCGCCAGCGCTTTTCGCCATAGTCTCATGGAAAAAACTCCTTTCGCAACACTCATTGGGGGACCACCACGGGCCGCCCGTTCACCTCCAGCACCTGGGCCTGGACGCCGTACACTTCCCGGATCATCTCAGGGCCCACCACTTCCCGGGCCCCAAAGGCATACACGGTCCCCTCCCGCATCACCAGGAACCGGTCCGCGAAGCGCAGGGCCAGGTTCAGGTCGTGGAGGATGACCACTGCCGCCAATTTCTGCCGGCGCACCACCTGCTTCGTCATATCCAGCACCTCCAGCTGGTTGCGCAGGTCCAGGCTGCTGGTGGGTTCGTCGAACAACAACACCGGCGCTTGCTGGGCCAGGGCCCTGGCGATGGAAACCTTCTGCCGCTCCCCGCCGGAGAGGGCGTTTACCTCCCGGTTGGCATATTCCTCCAGGCCCATCCGCCGCAGCACTTCCTGTACGATTTCCAAGTCCCGCCTGGTCGCGTCCCACTGAAGAAAGGGCTTTCTCCCCAAGAGGACGGTGTCAAACACCGAGCTGTCCGCAAATTCACAGGCCTGGGGAACGTAGCCGATCCGCTGTGCCAGCTCCCGCCCGGAAAGCCGGTGGACCGGCTGCCCGTCCACCAGCACCTCCCCCGCCTGGGGGCGGATGATCCGGTTGATGCACTTGAGCATGGTGGTCTTTCCCACACCGTTTGTCCCCAGCACTGCCACACACTCCCCCGCCCGGACGGAGAAAGACACGTCTTTCACCACCTCCCGCTCCGGGGTGTAGCCGTACCGAAGGTTTCGCACTTCCAGCCTCATCTCGCTTTTCTCCCCCTTAACAACAGATAAAAGAACAAGGGCGCCCCCAAAAAGGATGTGACCGCCCCCACCGGCAGAACGATGGGAGAAATCACAGAGCGGGCCGCCGTGTCCGCCAAGAGCAGCACTGCGGCGCCCAGCAAGGCAGAGGCAGGGAGCAGGAACCGGTGGTCTGAGCCGATCGCCCGTTTCATGATTTGGGGGGCGATCAGGCCGATAAAGCCGATCATTCCCATAAATGCCACGGAAACCGCTGTCAGCAGGGAGGAAAGGAGCAGCCCCCAAAACCGCACACGGCTGGTTTTTACCCCCAGGCTGCGGGCCAGCTCCTCGCCGTTTGCCATGGCGTTGTAGTTCCAGCGCATAAAGAGGAAATACACCAGGGCCGCCCCCACCGCCACAGCCATGATGCCGTTTTCCCGCCAGGAGACGCGGCCCAGGTCGCCGAAGGTCCAGAACACCGCGGCGGCGATGCCCACGTCGTCGCCAAAATATTGGATGATCGTGGTCCCGGCGGAAAACAGGGAGCTGAGAGCCGTACCCGCCAGCACCATGGACTCCGGCGAAAAGCTGCACAGCTTGGAAAGGGCCAAAATCAGCAGCACCGCCCCCAGGGAACACACAAAAGCGCTCACCGTCACCAGGTAGGGCTGGGAGATGGTCACAGCGCCGGAAGAGGCGCTGGTCACAGCCCCTGCCCCCAGTGCGATGAGGGAGAAGTTGGCGCCGAAGGTAGCCGCCGCCGATACCCCCAGTGTGGAGGGGCTGGCCAGTGGGTTCTTCAGGCAGGTCTGCATCACACACCCGGCGATGGCAAGCCCCGCCCCGGCCACTACCGCCCCGATAACGCGGGGCATCCGAAGCCGCCAGATCACCACAAAGGCGCGCTCGTCCCCGAGCCCCAGCAGGGCCCGGCACACCTCCCCCAGGGACAGGTCCGACGAACCGGCGTTGGCGGACGCCAGCATCAGAAACGCCGTCAGGACGGCCAGGCCCAGTAAAAGGAACCACTTTTTCCGGATGGAACGGTAATACCCCCCAATCCCGCCTGCGCTTTTTTCACTTTGCTGTTGTACTCTATTGGAGTTGCTCGCTTCTTCCACGCTGCTGCCTCTTTTCCCCGTGCTGGCTGATTTTTCACGGCGCCTGTCGCTGCGCCGCAAGCAAAACAAAAGAAGGCGCACCGCTCCCCTGCTGGGGAGCAGCACGCCTTCTTGACGTTTTCTCGTTAGGTGCCGGTTACAAAAACATGGGTCCATCTCAACTTGGGAAAGCATTTGCGCTTTCCGGTTGGCTTCCTGCCAAAATTCCTCCTTAGAATATCCTGTTTTCCAGCAGATGTCAAGAACTATGCGTTCCTTTTGGCAGAAGCACCAAACCAGCAGCAACCTAAAGTGAACTTTAAATGGGTATCATGCCGTCTCCCATACCCGCCAATCCGTGTTGCTTCTCCCCCAAAACTTTCCTGCGGCGCCAAACCACCGACGGCCTTTCTGGGAATTGCGGGAAGAGGTGGACGGCATCGGGCCTCCCCTGGTCTCGGTGACATGTTCCCACATCCACACCAACAAACCGCACCTGGTTTCGCCCTTTTTGGCTTTTCCTGAGTGCGGTTGGCTGTTTTTCGATTCCAATTTTCCGGGTCGAAATGGGGGCTTTTTTCCTCTTTGCAAGGCCGGCCTGTGCTAGGATTCTCTCAACACCGCAGCGAAAGGGGAACGGAACCATGAAGATGCAATTGGCGAAAACTTGCCCGCCTACCTCCGGAACCCGGCTCTCATCCGGCCCCCGGGAGAGGGTGCGGCCA
>CALWIE010000002.1 GCA_944380625.1 uncultured Clostridia bacterium | reverse complement strand
ATTCTAGAGCTCTCTCAAGCTCATTTTGAAGCACTTGGCTTCCTGTAAAATTCTTCGAGTTAAACTCTCAGAAATTACGGGTCCTTCTTTCGTCTCGTTGTTTAATTTTCAAGGTCCTTCGCTCTCGTTTTCTTCAGGCTTTCCGCGGCTTTCGGGCCTTCCGGCCTTCCTTCCGTTTCTTGCCCTCTCTCTCGAGTGCCTGACTATCATACCACTTTGCTCACCGTTTGTCAACACCTTTTTTCAAATTTTTCAAAAAGATTTTTGACACCCGGCCGCCCTCCCCTCTGTACATTCCCGAGGGGGACGTGGTATAATAGCCCTGCCGCCTGCGCGGCGCTGCCCGCCTGGGCAGTGGTGTTATTATAGCACCCGGGCCGGTGCCCGTCAACTGTTTTTTACAGGGATTTCCCTTTTTCTTTTAAAACCGGCCGCGCTTGTGTCCGCATCTTTTTCCATCCCTATATATAGAAAGGCCGTGACCCTATGCCCATCCGGATTCAGGCCGACCTGCCCGCCATTGAGGTGCTGGAGGCCGAAAACATCTTCGTCATGACCCACGAGAGGGCCATGACCCAGGACATCCGCCCCTTGAAAATCGCCATCCTCAACCTGATGCCCACCAAGATCGAGACGGAGACCCAGTTGCTCCGCCTTTTGGGCAACACCCCCCTGCAGGTGGACGTGGAGCTGCTGCACACCGCCACCCATGTGAGCAAGCACACCAGCTCCTACCATCTCAACACCTTTTACAAGACCTTCGACGACGTGAAGGGACAAAAGTTCGACGGGCTCATCATCACCGGGGCGCCGGTGGAGCAGATGCCCTTTGAAGAGGTGGACTACTGGCCGGAAATGTGCGCCATCATGGAGTGGAGCCGGGAGAACGTCTACGCGGTGCTGCACATCTGCTGGGGGGCCCAGGCGGGGCTTTACTACCACTATGGGATCCCCAAATACCCCCTGCCGGAAAAGCTCAGCGGCATTTACAACCACACGGTTTTAAACCCCTATCACCCCCTGATGCGGGGCTTCGACGACAACTACTTCGCCCCCCACTCCCGCTACACCGAGGTCCGCCTGGAGGACGTGAAGAAGCGCCCGGAATTGATCCCCCTGGCGGTTTCGGACCTGGCGGGGCTGCACATTGTGGCGAACCAGGACGGCCGGCAGATCTTTGTCACCGGCCACGCGGAGTACGACCGGGACACCCTGGCCAAGGAGTACTTCCGGGACGTGAACAAGGGGCTCAACCCCAAGGTCCCCTACCATTACTTCCCCGGGGACGACCACACCCAGACGCCCCCCTTCACCTGGCGCAGCAACGCCCACCTGCTGGTGGCGAACTGGCTCAACTACTACGTGTACCAGCAGACCCCCTACGACTTTTTGGGGTGACTTCGGGCAGGTTTTTCACCTGTTTTGCAAAAGGCGGACCCCCGCGGAAAGGAGCCCTTTTTATGAAATACGACGGCATTTTATTCGACTTGGACGGCACCCTTTGGGACGCCACGGAGGCCATCGCGGTCTCCTGGGCGCAGGCCCTGCGGGACGCCCCCGATGTGGAGGCCCCTCCCACCCGGGAGGAGCTGGAGGGGGTTATGGGCATGACCGCCGAGGACCTGATGGCAAAGCTCTTCCCCAAGCTCTCCCCGGCCCGGCACAGGGAGCTTTTCAACCGGTGTTGCCAGGTGGAGAACCGCTATCTGCGGGAGCACGGGGGAAGGCTCTACCCCGGCCTTAAGGAAACCTTGGAAAAGCTGGCAGAAAAGCTCCCCCTGGCCATAGTCAGCAACTGCAACGACGACTACATCCCCTGCTTTTTAGACGCCCACCGGATGCACGCCCTCTTTAAGGACTGGGAGTGCATCGGCCGCACGGGAAAGCCCAAGGGGGAGAATATCCGCCTGGTGGTGGAGCGCAACCATTTGGAGCGCCCTGTCTACGTGGGGGACACCGCCATGGACCAGGCCGCCGCCCAGGAGGCGGGGGTGCCCTTTATCCACGCGGCCTACGGCTTTGGAAAGGTGGCCGGGGCGGTGGAGATCCGGCAGCCAGGAGACCTGCTGGCCCTGCTGGAGGGCTGAGCCCCACCGCACGACAGCAGAGGGCTGCCGCGAAACGCGGCAGCCCTTTTATCTTTACTGCCCTCAGCCCGGAGGGCTTGGCAGGAAATGCTGCGAAAGGCCCCTGCGGCGAAAAATGGGGCCCGGGGATTTTTAGGAGCCGGCCTCGGGTTGGGTAAGCCGGGAAAGGGGGGGCTTCCCGCCAGGCCCCTCTACTGGTTGAAGGCCGCCCGCATATAGGCCAAAAGCTTTTTCTCCCGGCGGCTGACCTGGACCTGGGTCATCCCCAGCAGGGCGGCGGTCTCCACCTGGGTCTTCCCCTGGAAATACCGGCACCAGATCAGCCGGCGGTCCCGCTCCTCCAGGGTTTGAAGGACCTGGTACAGGGTCAGGCGCTCGGTCACGGGCCCCTCGGGGGGCTCTACGGGGATGTCCAGCCCGGCCCCGTCCTCCCCGCCGGTGAGGGAGACGGGGGCCTGTCCCACCCCCAGGGCCAGGGCCGCCTTTTCCACCGGCACCCCCAGCCCCTGGGCGATCTGGCTGACGCCGGGGGGGCGGCCCGTCTCCTGGGTGATGCGGTCGGCCTCCGCCAGGGCCCGGCGGCCCAGGTCCCGCAGGCCCCGGGACACCCGCAGGGCGCCCCCGTCCCGGAACAGCCGGCGCACCTCCCCCAGGATCACCGGCACCGCGTAGGTGGAAAACCGCACCCCCCGGCCCTCGTCGAAGTTCTCCGCCGCCTTGATGAGGCCCAGGCACCCCGCCTGGAACAGGTCGTCGTACTCCACCCCCCGGCCCAAAAAGCGCCGGGCACACAGGTGGACAAGGCCCATGTTCTCCTCCACCGCCCGGCGGCGGGCCTCGGGGTCACTCCTTTGGCTCAAAGTACTTGGTCAGGGTTACGCTGGTGCCCCGGCCCGGGGTGGAGGTCACCCGCACGCTGTCGCAGAAGCTCTGCATCACCGCGAAGCCCAGGCCCGCCCTCTCCTCGCCCCCGGTGGTGAAAAGGGGCTCCATGGCCTTTTTGATGTCCGGTATGCCGCAGCCCTTGTCCCGCACCCGCACCACGGCCTTGCCGTTTTCAAAGAGCTTTACCGTTATGTACACCGTGCCCATCCGGTCCCGGTAGCCGTGGACCACGGCGTTGGTCACCGCCTCGGAGACGGCGGTCTTCATGTCGGTCAGGTCCGCCACGGTGGGGTCCAGCTGGGCGAGGAACGCCGCCACCGCCGCCCGGCCAAACCCTTCGTTTACGGACCGGGACTCGAAACTGAGCTGCGCCTGGTTGATGGGCCTCATCATCCCGCCCTCCTCTCGATGGCGGCCAGGGAGGCGATCCCCGAGAGCTCCACCATCTTCCCCAGGTGGGGGGCGAGGCCGCAGACGGTCACCTGGCCCTTCCAAAACTGCATGAGCCGCACCCTCCCCAGGATCAGCCCGATACCGGAGCTGTCCATAAAGGGCACCTGGGAAAAGTCCAGGCGCAGGCTTTCCGGCTGCATCTTTTGGGCCGTGTCGTCGATGGCCTCCCGCATCTGGCGGGCGGCATGGTGGTCGATCTCCCCCGAGAGCCGGGCGGTGAGGACCCCGTCTTTATAGCTGAGCTGTACACCCATGTTTTTCCTTCCTTTCTGCAAAAAAGAAAAGGCCTTTGGAAAAGGGCCAGCCCTTCTCCAAAAGCCTTGCGCCCTTTGCGTCTATTCTACAAAGGGCCCGGTGTATATTTTGCCAAACGCTGTCGCGGGGCGCGAATTTCTTTTTCCCGGCGGGGCCTTTCAGGCCTTTCGGAATTTCTCCAGCAGCATCCCCCGGATCTCCCCGGCCAGGTAGAAGGAGCCGCAGACGATGAGGGCGGCGTCCTTGCCCATGGCCCGCGCCGCCAGGGCCAGGGCCTCCCGGCAGGAGCCCGCGGGGATGGCGTTGGGGCAGAATTCCTGGGCGGTCTGGGCCAGCTGCTGGGCGGGCAGGGCCCGGTGGCCCTGGGGGGTGACGGTGACCACGTGGGAGAACAGGGGCCCCAGAACCCGCAGCTCCCCCCGGCTGTCCTTATCGGACATGACCCCCATCAGGGCCACCTTCCGCTGGGGGACGAATTCCTCCAGGGCCTGGCGCAGGGCCCGGGAGCACCCGGGGTTGTGGCCCCCGTCCAAAAGCACCAGGGGCTCTTGGGAGATGACCTCCATCCGGGCAGGGACAAAGGCCTTTTCAAAGCCACGGGCCACCGCCTCCCCGGCGACGGGCCAGCCCCGGCCCTCCAGGATCTCCAGGACCTTTAGGGCGGTGAGGGCGTTTTTCACCTGGTGCTCCCCCAAAAAGGGCGTGCTCAGGGAGAGGGGGCCCCAGGGGCTCTCCCCCACAGTGAAGCGGGTTCCCTCGATGGACCGCTCCCCCACCTGGACCTGGGACAGGTCCGGGAGGAAGAGCTCCGCCCGGCGCTCCTGGCAGATCCGGGTCAGCTCCCCCACCACCTCCGGGGCCTGGTCGGGGTACAGGGCCACCCGCCCTCCCTCTTTGATGATGCCCGCCTTCTCGAAGGTGATCTTCTCCAGGGTGTCCCCCAAAATGGCGGTGTGGTCCAGGGAGAGGGACATGATGGCCGCCGCCTCGGGCACGGGGATGACATTTGTGGCGTCGAACCGGCCGCCCATGCCCACCTCCAGCACCACGATGTCGCACTGGCGCCGGGCGAACCAGTGGAGGGCCAGGGCGGTGATGTACTCAAACTCCGTCACCTGGTCTCCCTTTTCCTCAAACTCGTCGGCGATGGGGGCCAGGGTTTCCACCTCCTCCACCAGCTCCTCCTGGGGGATCATCTCCCCATCGATCTGGAACCGCTCCCGGAAGTCCAGCACAAAGGGGGAGGTGTACAGCCCCACCCGCAGGCCGCATTCCCGAAGGGCCGAGGCCACCAGGGTGGAACAGGTGCCCTTGCCGTTGGTGCCCGCCACGTGGACGAACTTGAGCTTTTCCTGGGGGTTCCCCATGCGCCCCAGCAGGGCGGTGATCCGCTCCAGCCCCGGCTTGATGCCGAACACCAGCCGGCCATAGACGTTATCCAGTGCCTCTTCGTAGGTCATGTTCATTTCCCTCCTGTACATTCCACATCAAAACCGCCGGCTCCCCCGGGGCAACAAAAAGGGCAGCGCCGCGCAAACGGCACTGCCCAGACGGACGGCATTCTCCGGCCACATCCCGCTCCCCGGTGGTCGCCCACCTCACCCGTCAGTTGCGGGGGCCTGCTTGGGGGATTATAGCACATTCCCCCGGGAAACGCAAGGCAAATCCCTTCCTCAGCCCAGGGCCGCCAGGGATTCCTCGATCCTGCGGACCTTCTCCCGGAGCTTTTCGGCGTTGTCCCGGACGCCGTCGATGACGTTTTGAGGGGCCTTGCCCATAAATTTCTCGTTTTGCAGCTTGGCCTCGGCGGTGGCAAGCTGCTTTTTGGCGCCCTCC
>CALWIE010000001.1 GCA_944380625.1 uncultured Clostridia bacterium | reverse complement strand
GTTGGAGCGCTCTGCCCGGAAGGTGGGCCCAAAGGTGTACACCTTGGAAAAGGCCTGGGCCATGGTCTCCACCTGGAGCTGGCCGGAACCGGACAGGAACACCTGCTTCTGGAAGAAGTCCTGGCGGTAGTCCACGGCGCCGTCCTCAGTCTTGGGGAGGTTCGAGAGGTCCAGGGTGGTCACCTGGAACATCTCGGCGCCCTCGCAGTCGGTGGTGGTGATCACCGGGGTGTGGATGTAGACAAAGCCGTTCTCCTGAAAGAACTTGTGGATGGCGTAGGCCGCGGCGGAGCGGATGCGGAACGCGGCGCTGAACAGGTTGGTCCGGCCCCGCAGGTGGGGGATGGTCCGCAGAAACTCCACGGTGTGGCGCTTTTTCTGCAGGGGGTAATCGGGGGTGGAGGAGCCCTCCACCGCGATTTCGGAGGCGTGGATCTCAAAGGGCTGTTTGGCCTCTGGAGTGGCCAGCAGGGTGCCGGTCACCCGCAGGGCGGCCCCCACGTTCTGGGAGGCGATCTCTTTGAAATTCTCGATTTTCCCATCTTCAAAAACCACCTGCACACCCTTGAAGGAGGTGCCGTCGTTCAAATCGATAAAGCCCAGGGCCTTGGAGTCCCGGATGGACCGGGCCCAGCCGCAGACGGTGACCGTCTTCCCCGCGTAGGAGGGAAGGTCTTTGTAAAACGCTGCTACTTCGTCTCTTTTCATAACGTTGGCGCGGCAGGAACAGCCGCTCTCTTCCTTTCCCTTTCAAATTAAAACAAACAATGAATACATGATACCCCACCCGGGCCCATCTGGCAAGGGGGAAAATAGAAAAAACGCTGAATTCCTGGGAATCCAGCGTTTTATGGCGGAGAGGATGCGACTCGAACGCACAATGCCTTGCGGCACACCACATTTCCAATGTGGCTCCTTACCATTAGAATACCTCTCCGTATGGCGCTCAATTATTATAACGGATGTTTTGAGAAAAATCAAGGGGATTTTTAAAAAAATTTCCCCGGTTTTAAGGCCCCTCCCCTCCCCTGGGGCGGCAGCCGGGGCAAAAGGAGAAGAAACGGGATTTTTCCCGTAAACTTTCCAAAACTTAAATTGAACATCCCGGGAAGTTTTGTTATAATGAGACAAGTACCAAATCCATATTCTTAGGAGGGGATTCCTCTTGAACAAGAAGAACGCCGCCCGCGCCGCAGCCGTCGTCGAGATCGGCTCCAACAACGTGCGGATGCGGGTCTCCCAGTGGGCCAAGGGCGCCCTGGCGACCCTGGACCGGCTGGAATATCCCGTGAGCCTGGGACACGATGTGTTCACCCGGGGATATATCAGTTTCGACACCCTGCGGGAGCTCTCCGGGGTGCTCTCGAAATTCTCCGCCGCCCTGCTCTCCTATAACATTGAAAAGCCCCAGGTGGTCTCCTGCGCGGCCCTGCGGGAGGCGGGGAACCGGGCCCTGGTGGTGGACCAGCTGAAGGTCCGCAACGGCATGGACGTCCGGGTGCTGGAGGACAGCGAGGAAAAGGCCTATATCTACCAGGAGATCATCAAAAAGCTGGGAGACGCCGGACTTTTGGGCCAGGGCAACACCATGATCGCCTACGTGGGCTCGGGGAGCATCGGCGTGGCCGTGTACGACGGGCTGAAGATCGTCTACTCCCAGAACATCTCCATGGGGGCCCTGAAGCTTCACGACGTGCTCCGCCGCCTGCGCCAGGAGGCCGAGGATTTCCACCACATTATCGAGGAGTACCTGGACACCATCTTCAACCGGGTGGCCATTGGGAGCTTCCAGGTGCAGAACCTGATCCTCACCGGTTCCCAGCTGGAGCTGGTGGCCCGGCTCTGCGAGGCCCAGGACGCCGGCGGCTCCTATGTGATCCGCACCGGGGCCCTTGCCTCCCTGTACAAGTCCCTGCGCGCCGCCACCGCCGAGAGCATCGCGAACCGCTTCGGCATTACCGAGGCCAGGGCGGCGCTGCTGTACACCTCCCTCTCCATCTACAACGGGCTGCTGCGGTTCTGCCCCCAGGCGGACCAGGTCCTCTCCCCTCCTGTGGACATCTCCGAGGCCATCACCCGCTACACCCTGGCCCCCAAGGCAGGCGCCGCTTGGAACGCCTACCTGCGGGAGAGCGCCTTGGCCTGCGCCGAGACCACCGCCCGAAGCTTTGGCTGCGACATGGACCACTCCCGACGCATTGGGGAAATTGCCTGCAGCATCTTTGACAAGTTAAAGAAGATCCACGGCCTGGACGGGTCCAAGCGGCTGCTGCTGGAGCTGGCCGCCACCCTGCACAGCTGCGGCAGCTTTGTAAACGTCCGGCAGCACAACCAGTGTACCTTCGACCTGGTAAAGGGCATGGACCTTTTCGGCCTGCGCCAGCGGGAAGTGCTGGAGACCGCCTTTGTAGCGGGGAGCATCTCCGACAACCTGAACGTGGAGGAGAACCCGGAATACGCCTGGCTCTCCACGGAGGAGCGGGTCATCGTCTCCAAGATGTCGGCCATTTTCCGGCTGGCAAACGCCCTGGACAAGTCCCACCGGGGCAAGCTGCGGGACCTGAAGATCTCCCTGGACGAGGACAGGGTGCTCTTCAAGGGCAAGTCCTCTCAAAACACCCTGCTGGAGCGCTGGGCCTTTGAGGAATCGGCCCAATTTTTCAAGGAAGTGTTTGGGCTCTCTCCCGAGCTTTCCGTCAAATTCGACATTATGATATGAGGTGTTCGCATGGCTGATAAGAAAATGCCCTATTACAACCGGGAACTGAGCTGGATGGATTTTAACGCCCGCGTGCTGGAGGAGGCCACAAAAAAGGAAAACCCCTTGATGGAGCGGCTGCGCTTTTTGGCCATTACCGGCTCCAACCTGGACGAGTTCTTCATGGTCCGGGTGGCGGGGGTGAAGGCCCAGGTAAACTCCAACTACAAGCGCAAGGGGAACGACCTTGACCTGACCCCCCAGGAGCTTCTGCCCCTGCTGGAGGAGAAGACCCACCGCTTTATGGAGCGGCAGTACTCCTGTTTGCACCGGTCCATCTTCCCCGCCCTGGAGAAAAACGGCGTCCGGTTTATCTCTGTAGAGGACATGTCCCCCGAACAGAAGGACTACCTCTCCCAGTACTTTCAGAAGGTGCTGTTCCCGGTGCTGACCCCCTTGGCGGTGGACGGCAGCCGCCCCTTCCCCCTGCTTGCCAACAAGTCCCTGAACATCGCTGTGTGCCTGAAGAACAAAGAGGGGCCCAAAGGGGAAAAATGCTTCGCCATTGTGCAGGTGCCCGCCATCCTGCCCCGGTTCTTGGAGCTGCCCAGCAAAGACGGGCGGCAGTTCACCCTGCTGGAAGAGGTCATTATGCACAAGCTGGACGAACTCTTTGAGCTCCACGACATTGTGGCCGCCTGCCCCTTCCGGGTGACCCGGGACTCCGATTTGGAAATCGACGAAGAGGCCGAGGACTTTATGAGCGAGGTGAAGAAGTCCATCAAGCGGCGCAAGCGGGGCCGGCCCGTCCGGCTGGAGCTGCTCAACAAGTGCCACGCCGGCGTGAAGGCCTTCCTCATCGAGATGCTTAAGATCAAGAAAAACGAGATCTACGAGCTGCCCGGGCCCCTGGATCTCACCTTCCTCTCGAAGTTCGCGGGGCTTGCAGGGTTTGAGTCCCTGTGCTTTAAGCCCATCCGGCCGGTGCCTCCGGCGGACTTCTGGGGGTATACGGACATCTTCCAGGCCATTCGGGAAAAGGACAGGATGGTCCACCACCCCTACGAGAGCTTCGACTGTGTGGTGCAGTTTATTGAGCAGGCTGCCCGGGACGAGAACGTGCTGGCCATCAAACAGACCCTGTACCGGGTGTCCGGCAACTCCCCCATCATCGCGGCGCTGATCAAGGCCGCTGAAAACGGCAAGCAGGTCACCGTGCTGGTGGAGCTGAAGGCCCGCTTCGACGAGGAGAACAACATCAACTGGGCCAACAAGCTGGAAAAGGCCGGCTGCCACGTGATCTACGGCCTCCACGGCCTGAAGACCCACTGCAAGATCGCCCTGGTGGTCCGCCAGGAGGAGGACGGCATCCGCCGCTACCTGCATTTGGGCACCGGCAACTACAACGACTCCACCGCAAAAATCTACACGGATATTGGCCTATTCACCTGTAACAGCCAGTACGGGGCCGACGCC